>NZ_JBPCUJ010000101.1:0-45639 GCF_051011215.1 Lutimonas sp. | reverse complement strand
GTAGTTTTTCTGTCAAGGTTGTTTTACCAGCATCCGGATGCGAGATAATACCAAAAGTTCTCCTTTTTTCTATTTCCTGAAGTAAATCCATGTATAAAAATTAGTGCGCAAATATAAGTCAACTCCTGAAATTGACCATTAGGAATTCCATTTTTTGAATTTGTCAAGTGCAGGAATTGCTTCGTCTCTTTTTCTGTGCTTAAATTGAAAAGCCAGCCATTCAAACCATTCGAGGAATAACCTCTGATCATTTACGTCTCTATAATCTTTGATAAACGGTTCTAACTTTTGCCATAATGAAACACCAACACCACCAATGAGCTGCTCCACAAAATCAATAGGGATCACTTTCTTATAGACCAAAAACCCCAGGGTTTCAAATTTCGTAGTAATCGCTAAAATAGCTTTCTCAAGTTCAGGGTCAAATTTTCTTAGGTAAGCTACATTTTCTATATGCCCGGATTGATTTATTAAATTTAAAGAATCTGTAAATTGTGCATCCTGCATGGTCCTCATGATTTCAACAGCTGCGATATCTTTGCGCTGAATTTTAAACTGCCTGAGTTGAAGAATCCCAAATATAATGGCAATAATTATAGTAATAAAACTGAGTATAGGAGCTAATTGACTAAGTAACTCTAGCGTTTGCATTGTTGGAATCGTTAAAGGTAAAAGATTATATTTCTAAGGTACGTAATTTTAAGGAACAACCTCCATCTTCATAAAGACATCTTCTAAAGGCCATTCATCATTCCCGGCTTTAAGGTTGACAATTTTATCAATGGTATCAAATCCTGATATGACTTCACCAAACACAGTATGTTCATTGTCCAGGTGATGGGCACCTTTTCTGTTTTGAACAATATAAAATTCAAATGCTGTTGACTTTTTTCCCGGATTGTTTTTCCAGTCACGTGCCAGCGCTACAGCGCCATATTTGTGTTTCCGCCCTTCCCTGAACTCAGGAGAAATCTTATAACGTTCATAGCGTGCCTTGAATCTTTGAGTATCCAAACGTTCAGATTCGCCTCCCTGAATCACAAAATCGGGAACCACCCGATAAAAGCAGGTGGTATCAAAATACCCCATGTTGCTCAAAAAAATAAAACTGGCTCTGTGTAGCGGTGTATCTTCATATAAACGAATTTTTATAGCGCCTAATCTGGTTTTGAGCAAGACCAGATTTTCTTTATTTTCATTTCCATAAAGGGTTAGAAATTCGGTAACATTCTTACTATTGATAGAATCTTTGGGCCTTTCCTCAACCACTTCTAATGGAACTGCAGGTTTTTTTATGATTGATTTTTTCACTTCGTCACTTGACTTTTTTACCGGATCTTTTCCACAACCTGTGACTAAAACCAATGCAAAAAAAATGATGGAGTAAAGAGTAATTTTCATAAACAAATACGATTTATAGGGTACAAATATATGCTAATGAGATAAATCGATGAATCGAAAAGAAGACTTTCCAATAAGGATGTAAATAATTAACTTTGTAAAAAAGAAAATTTTGGAAGAAAAAGTAATTTTAGTCAATACAGAAGACAAGCAATTGGGCTTGATGGGAAAAATGGAGGCCCACGAAAAAGCATTGCTACACAGAGCGTTTTCGGTATTTATATTTAATAAAAAGGGTGAATTAATGCTACAGCAAAGGGCTTTGGATAAGTATCATTCCCCTGGATTGTGGACCAATACCTGTTGTAGTCATCAAAGAGACGGAGAGTCGAATATTGAGGCAGGCCGGAGAAGGTTGCAGGAAGAAATGGGTTTTGAATGTGAGTTGAAAGAACTGTTTTGGTTTGTCTATAAAGCGCCTTTTGACAATGGATTGACCGAGCATGAACTGGACCATGTTATGATCGGCTCTTTTGATGAAGATCCGGAAATAAATCCAGAGGAAGTAGCTTCTTTTAAATGGATGACATTGGAGGATGTAAAAAAAGACATGGAAGAACATCCCGAAATGTATACAGAATGGTTTAAAATTATTTTTAAAGAATACGATCAAAGACTAGTGAAAATATGAAGGTAACTGTAAGTAGAAAAGCGCATTTTAATGCAGCACATAGATTGTATAATAATGAATGGACCGATGGTAGAAACGCATCTGTATTTGGTAAATGTGCAAATCCAAATTATCATGGTCATAATTATGAACTAATCGTTTCAGTGAAAGGACCCATTCACCCAGAAACGGGTTTTGTAATGGATATGAAGGTATTAAAGGATCTGATTCGCGATGAGGTGGAAGAAAAATTTGATCATAAGAATTTAAATGAGGAAGTATCAGAATTTAAAACGTTGAACCCTACTGCCGAAAATATTTCTGTTGTGATTTGGAATAAGTTACGCCCCAAGATTGAAAAGCAATTGGAGTTGACAATTACACTTTATGAGACACCGCGAAATTTTGTCACTTATACCGGAGAATAATGAAGAAGAAAACACTATATATAGTATTGGTTTTACTGCTGGGAACTGTTTTGTTTGCAGCGTTTAAACCGGGCGATCAGTCTCCGATAAAGGTAGGGGACAAAGTGCCTTCCTTTGTGTTGGACGATCAGTTTGGAAATGCTTTTGATATGGATGATTATGTTGGAAAGACAGCCATGGTCGTCTATTTTTACCCGAAGGATGATACACCGGGGTGTACCAAGGAGGCTTGCAGTTTCCGAGATTCTTATGAAGAATTTACAGACAAAAATATCAAAGTGATTGGGATTAGCGGAGATGATGTTGAAAGTCATAAGAACTTCGCAGATAAATACAACCTGCCATTTACCCTGTTAGCCGATATAGATAACAAGGTGAGAACGCAATTTGGTGTCAAAGGGAATATGTTAGGATTGATCCCGGGCAGGGTAACCTATGTGATTGATCTGACCGGAAAAGTAGTCTTTATGTACGAAAGTCAGCTAAAAGCAGAAAAGCATATTCAAAAATCAATAGAAGCTATTAATAACAACATTCAATAATCGTTTTGTTTATTGATGTGCTTTGTAAAAAGATTCTAATTCGCTGATATACGCTTCTTTTTGATCTGAATCAATCAAGGCATATTCAAAGGAGTTTTTTGCCAATTCATAAATATCTTTTTTAGAAAGATCCAAGGCCTTCTGAATTTCAATAAAATTTTTATTTAATTGTCCGCCAAAATACGCCGGATCATCAGAATTTACGGTTACTTTCATTCCAAGATTCATCATTTTTTTTAGGGGATGCTTGTGTAAGTCAGTAACCACCTGAAGTGCACTATTCGACAAAGGACAAACCGTAAGTGCGATATCTCTTTGAATGATTTCCTGAACAAGTTTGTCATCCTGTAAAGAATTGTTACCATGGTCAATTCTTTTTATTTTCAAAATATCAAGGGCTTCCCATACATAATCCGCATCACCTTCTTCTCCGGCATGTGCCAGAGGAATGAAGCCTGCTTTGGTTGAAGCTTCAAATACCTTTTTGAATTTGGAGGGTGGATTTCCTTTTTCGCTCGAATCCAGTCCAATTGCTTTGATACGATTTTTAAATGGAAGTGATTGTTCTAAGGTTCGAAAAGCAGCGTCTTCGGAAAGATGTCGTAAATAGCTCATAATAAGTATCGAAGAGACATTTAGATTCTTTTCAGCATCCTTGCATGCCTTATAAATACCGTCGATAACTGTTTCAAAACTGACCCCTCTTTCAGTATGAGTTTGAGGATCAAACATGATTTCCGCATGTCTTATGTTCTGTGCAGCACATTTTTCTAAATAGCTATAGGTTAGATCATAAAAATCCTTTTCATGAATTAATACAGCAGCTCCCTGGTAGTAGATATCCAGGAAATCTTGTAAACAATCAAAATTATAAGCTCGTTCAATTTCTTGCACTGATGCAAAAGGGATGCTGATCCCGTTTCTTTTTGCGATGTCAAACATAAGGCTCGGTTCGAATGTGCCTTCAATGTGTAAATGAAGTTCTGCTTTTGGTATATTTTGTATAAATGCTTCCATGGCGTAAAAATAATAATTTGTACATGATAGAGCATTATTTTTAAAGACGGAATGACTCACCCGATAGAAATAGATTCAATTCAGGTTAAAATAAGGCCTCCTTAAAGGTCAGTTCTGATTATTTTTTAAGAGGTTTTTCAATGGGTATTCAAAAGTATTTATTCATTTGAAATAATTATCTTTGCTCCCATTAAAACAATGAAAATTAAAAGATAAAATATATGCCTGGATTTGAATTATTTGGTGATGCCGAGAGAAAGGAATTGCATGACGTTCTGGAAAACGGAGTATTGATGCGATATGGTTTTGACGGAATGAGAAACGGACATTGGAAGGCCAAAGAATTAGAAAGAGAATTAGAACAGCGTTTCGGGGTGCAACATGCACAGCTTACAAGTAGTGGAACAACTGCATTGAATGTCGCATTGGCTGTAATGGGAGTGGGAGCTGGTGATGAGGTCATTATGCCTAGTTTTACTTTTGTTGCCAGTTTTGAATCCATCATGGCTTCAGGTGCAACACCGGTATTGGTTGAGATTGACGATACATTAACGCTGGACCCCGCAGCCGTTGAGGCAGCAATAACATCAAAGACCAAGGTGGTAATGCCTGTTCATATGTGCGGATCCATGGCGGATCTGGATGCTTTAAAAGCCATATGTAAAAAACATGATCTTTTGTTGCTGGAAGATGCCTGTCAGGCCTTCGGAGGCACCTACAAAGGAGAAATGCTGGGCTCGATTGGAGATGCAGGAACCTTTTCATTTGATTTCGTAAAGACGATTACCTGTGGAGAAGGAGGGGCGGTATTGACAAATAACAGTGACTACGCCTTGCATGCAGATCAATATTCAGATCATGGTCACGATCATGTAGGTAGTGACAGAGGGGCTGAAACCCATCCAATTTTAGGGTATAATTATAGAATTTCAGAGTTGCATGCAGCGGTTGGCCTGGGTCAGATTCGTAAAATGGATGACTTCATCGCGATCCAGAGAAGAAATCATGCAATTATAAAAGAAGCTCTTAGCACTATTAAGGAAGTTAGTTTTAGAAGAATTCCTGATCCGGAAGGAAATAGTTGTGGGTTTTTAAGCTTTTTTATGCCTACTGCCGAGTTGTCTAATAAGGTGGTTGAAGCCTTTAAAGAACATGGTATTGACGGATACTGGAATTATTTTAATAATAATTGGCACTATATTCGAAGATGGGATCACTTAAAGGAAGTGAAAAGTTTGTTCCCCTTATCAGATCACATTAAAGAGGGCTTGAAAAATTTGCAGAATAAAAAGTTTCCTCAATCGGATGATATTATTTCAAGAAATATTTCTTGTCTGATCAAGCTGTCTTGGACAGAAGAGGAAGTAAAAGACAGAGCAGATAGAATGGCCAAAGCTATAAAATCAATACTTTAGTTTCTATGAAAGTAATTGCGATGATACCGGCTCGTTACGGAGCCACCAGATTTCCTGGGAAGTTAATGGCTGACCTTGGAGGCAAACCTGTTATTGTAAGAACCTATCTTGCGACACTTGATACGGGTCTGTTTGACGAGGTATATGTGGTAACCGATAGTGAGGTAATCAAGGGTGTTGTTGAAGAAGCAGGAGGTAAGGCCATTATGAGCAAAAAAGAACACGAGTGTGGATCGGATCGTATTGCAGAAGCTGTTGAGAACCTTGATATTGATATTGTTGTCAATGTGCAGGGAGATGAACCATTTGTAAAAAAAGAACCTTTAAAAGCAGTTATTGACGTTTTTCAGGGAGAAGATGCTTCACAGATAGATCTGGCCTCACTGATGCAGGAAATTACTGATTGGAAGGATATAACAGATCCAAATTATGTAAAAGTGATTGTGGATCAGGCAAATTTTGCCCTGTATTTTTCGAGGTCCCCAATTCCATATCCAAGAGACAAAGATGCAGGGGCACGGTATTTTGAACATATCGGGGTCTACGCTTTTAGAAAGCAGGCAATTTTGGATTTTTATCACCTGCCTATGCGTGCTTTAGAAGCGACAGAAAAAGTAGAATGCATTCGCTATTTAGAGTATGGAAAGAAAATCAAAATGGTGGAGACAAGCTATATGGGTATAGAAATCGATACTCCTGAAGACCTTATAAAGGCAGCCAAATTTATTAAGAATTAACGTTTAAATTAAACAATATGAGTTTTAGAAACTTTCCGATGGTTCCAAGAGTCGTTTTTGGAAGAGGTAGCTTTAATCAACTTGCTGAAATTTTAGAACCAGTAAGGAAAAACGGAGCGCCATTTATTTTTTTGGTAGATGATGTTTTTAAAGGAAAGAGTAGTTTGGTGTCAAGAATTCCTTTACAAGGAAAGGACAAGATTATCTACATAAGTGCAGAGGAAGAGCCAAAGACGATTTATGTGGATGGCATAAGAGATGATATTAACAAGGAGTTTGAGACAGTTCCTTCCGGTATTATCGGTATTGGTGGAGGTACGTTATTGGATTATGCCAAAGCGGTAGCCTTAATGTTGACCAACCCCGGTTCTTCAGCGGACTATCAAGGCTGGGATCTTGTGAAAGAGCAAGGTGTTTACCATGTTGGTATTCCTACAATTTCGGGAACTGGTGCAGAAGTGTCAAGAACAACTGTACTTACTGGCCCTGAAAGAAAACTAGGAATGAATTCAGATTATACACCTTTTGATCAGGTGGTGTTGGATCCATCTCTGTTGGATGGTATTCCAACGAATCAATGGTTTTATACCGGTATGGATTGCTACATCCATTGTATTGAATCACTAACGGGTACTTACCTAAATGCTTTTAGCCAGAGTTATGGAGAAAAGTCACTCGACCTATGCAGGGAAGTTTATTTAGAAAAAGATAGTATTGATGAAGATTCTCAGGACAAACTTATGATGGCCTCATGGCACGGTGGCATGAGTATTGCTTATTCTCAGGTGGGTGTGGCGCATGCAATGAGTTATGGTTTATCTTACTTGTTGGGTACAAAGCACGGTATAGGAAATTGTATCGTTTTTGATCAATTGGAAGAATTCTATCCTGAAGGTGTAAAAGAGTTCAAGCAAATGGTGGAAAAGCATGGAATAGATATTCCTAAAGGATTGTGTAAAGATCTATCTGATGAACAATTCGACACTATGATAGATGTGGCTCTAAGTTTGGTGCCACTTTGGGAAAATGCTCTTGGTTCCGATTGGCAGAAAACCATTACAAGAGAGAAACTCAGATCGATGTACGAATTGATGTAATTCATTTGTTTGAATTATGAATTTATTTACTCTATATTTATAAAAAAAAAGAATTATGGCTAGTATTAGAAAGTTCAAAAAAGAAATAAATGATGTGTTATCTGAGATCATCGAGGATTGTTATGCTTGTCAGTTAGAGGCTGATGATAAGGTGTCTCAAAAAGCAGAAAAAATTATAGATGAAGCGATCGTAACTTTTGATGAATTGATTGCTAAATTGCATCAAAGAGATGTGGAAGATGTGAAAGGACATTTAAAAGGAATAAAAGCGACATTAACAGATAAATCGGCGGCATTATCAGCTAAAATCTCAAAGTTAAATGCTTGATAGATAGAATTTTATTAAAAAAATTTCATTTTAATAAAAATTTTTACTTAATTTGTAATAAGTGTTCCTAAGAATGCGTTGTTTATTTATAAAACGATAATTTATGGCAAGAGCAATATTAGACTATAGCAAAACAGTCTTAAAAAAAGTAAGTTTTGATGTAGAATTGTTTAGCAAGGAATTAGAAAAAGCTGTGAAAAGGTTATTACCATTTGAAATTGAAGAATTGAGGCTATGGCTGTTACAATTTACTGTAGACAGACCAGAACTGTATCCTAGTTTGGCATTGATCCAAAAATAATTCTAAATTTCTACTGATTTCTTTTGTAAAGGGCTGATGATTTTCACATCGTGAAAACTTATCGCACCTCTGATTACACCATCGATACTGGATTTTAAAGCTTCAATAAGCTGCATTTTCAGTTGTGACTTATGGTATATGATACTTACCTCACGTGCTGGTACAGAATTTGAAAACTCTTTGAGAAACTTTTTATCTGTTTCAGGTAATTCCAATGTATGAAGATAGGGGATAAGCGTCATGCCCAAGCCTTCTTTACTTAATTTGATCAGGGTGCCAATATTTCCACTTTCCAGTTGAAATTGATGATGATCATTTAAATTCTTGTTTTTGCAAATATTAATCACACTGTTTTTGAAACAGTGTCCATCTTCAAGAAGCAGTACATCATCAATGTCTAAATCTTCTTCTGAAATATTTGGCTGATCGAACAACCGATGATCATCTGATACAAACCCTACAAAAGGTTCGTAATAAATGGGCCTTTCTTTAATGGCTTCGTTTTCGAGAGGAGTCGCCGCAATCCCTACATCCAGATATCCATCAGTCAATTTTTTTATAATCTCCTCTGTCGTTAATTCTTCAATGATCAATTTAACCTTTGGATACTTTTTGAGAAAACTCTTTAAGAAAATAGGAAGCAAGGTAGGCATGATGGTCGGAATAATTCCCAGTTTAAACTCACCACCAATAAAACCCTTTTGCTGATCCACGATGTCATTGATCCGAACACTTTCGTCAACAATTAATTTTGCTTGTTGAATAATTTTTTCACCAATGGTTGTCAATTCAATCGGTTTCTTTTTTCTGTTAAATATGGTAACATCTAATTCGTCCTCCAGTTTTTGAATCTGCATGGATAGTGTAGGCTGGGTCACAAAACTATGCTCAGCGGCCAGGGTGAAATTTTTAAATTCAGCAACAGCTAGAACGTATTTCAGTTGGGTAATTGTCATTGTATCAATTTTTTTGATAAATATATATAAACTATCAATGAAATTGATGATTTGAATAGTCATTTTTTTGCGAAATTTGTATTCAAATAAAACCATTACGTTATGAGCGCAACAATTTTAGGATTAGACAAGGAAAAAGTAAAAGATTTAACAACCAATTTAAACGATTTGTTGGCAAATTTTCAGGTGTATTATCAAAATTTGAGAGGCTTGCACTGGAATATCAAGGGGCAATCTTTTTTTGAATTACATGTGAAATTTGAAGAATTATATACAGATTCTCAGGAAAAAATAGACATGATAGCGGAGCGTATCCTTACATTAGAGGGTAGTCCATTACACACTTTTGAGGATTATATGAAACTGGCAAAAGTGCCTGTTGGAAAAAACATTAGTAAAGACAGGGAGGCCGTTGAGCTGATCGTTACCTCATTGACTACATTGATAGGAATCGAAAGAGCTTTGTTACAGCAATCGGATGAAGCAGATGATGAAGGTACCAATTCTATGATGAGTGATTTTATATCGGAACAGGAAAAAACGGTCTGGATGTTAAAAGCATGGTTATCGTAAATAAAAAAACCTCCGTCTTTTGTCGGAGGTTTTTTTTAGTACATATCCCAGAACTCTCTTTTCTTATTGAGTTCCTTTTCACTTTTATGATAGTCTTCAATCTTATTTACTTTTAAAAAAGATGGATGCTGCTCAATCGCAAATTGTAATTTTTCAACAATTTTTTCTACAGAGTCATTTTCATAATCTATATCCATCGGTTTTTTAATAACCATAGATTGCAAAATACCTCTTTTTTTAATTAATAATCCTTTCTTATCAAACGAACGCCTAAAGCCATCGATCACGATTGGTATTACAATGGGCTTGTTTTGTCGTATAATATGAGCCGTACCGCGCCTTATCGGTTTAAAAGGGGTGGTAGTTCCTTGGGGGAAAGTAATAACCCAACCATCTTTTAAGGCAGTTGTGATATTCGACACATCAGACAGTTTTACTTTTTTATTGACATCTTTCCCTTTTTCTCTCCATGTTCGTTCGATTGAAATAGATCCGCCATAGGCCATTATTTTAGGTAATAAACCTGCCCTCATAGTCTCCTTGGCTGCCACAAAATAAATATTCAATTTAGGTTGCCACAGGTAGCCAACATCTTTAATATTATCCACCCGGCCGCTAAGAGCAGCATTAAAAACATGTAACATAGCAGCTACATCAGCAAAATAGGTCTGGTGATTGGCTACAAAAAGGACATTATTGTCAGGAAGATCCCTGATAATTTCGGAGCCTTCAATGTGTAACTCATTGAATCCCCTATATCTACGATGAGAAAACAAGCCCATAACCCGAATCAATGATTTTTTCAGGAACAGACTATTTCCAAACACATCCTTCTTAAATAACGCCATTCTATATTATTTGCTCAGCAAACTTAAAAAAATTAATGAAGATTTGCTTTGATTAGGTCTTTAATTTCACTCAACATCATGGCTGTGGCTCCCCAAACTACTTTTTTGTTCAGATGAAAGCAGGGCACATCAATGTTTTCCATATAGCTGGTGGAAAGTTTTTTAGATCCTACCGATTTTTCACTTAGCAGGTCGGTTAATTTAACTTCTAACACATCCTCCACTTCATGATTGGTTTCAAAAACAGGCTTGTTCATCGCATATCCAATAAAGGGGCTGACAAGAAAATTACTTGGCGGAATATAAGTATCAGTCATCTGTCTTTTAATAAACACTTCATTTTCATGAATACCTACTTCTTCTGATGTTTCTCTCAGGGCAGTGATCTCAAGGCGCCCGTCGTCTCTTTCGAACTTGCCACCTGGAAATGAAATTTGCGACGAATGAGTGCCATCATAGGAAGCTCTGAGAATGAGCAGGAACTTGGTCAGGTTTTGCTCGTCTGGATAGAACAAGGCTAAAACGGCTGCTTTTCTCGGATTGGCTGCTTGCAATTCTATTTCCTTAAAAATTTTTCTTTCTTTCGGTATCATTTTTGCATGCGACGTAAAACCACCCAATTGCTCGTTTTCAATCTTAGAAATCACTGATAAAAAATAGTCAAATTCCATTTAAAAGCATATTTTTACAAATACGAATTTACAACTATTCTTGAAACAACTTTAACGGTTGAATGATGATCTTAGTGAGCTAAAAAGCGTTGGTTTTTAGCGATAAATTTGTTGAATTTCGTAAGAGTATAAAAATCTGACGTCTGTTAGAACTAGAAAATGAATATATGAATATAGGAATTGTTTGTTATCCCACCTATGGTGGAAGTGGTGTTGTGGCAACAGAATTAGGAATCTCATTGGCTCAGAAAGGACATCAGGTTCATTTTATAACCTCTCACCAGCCTGTAAAGTTGAATTTCCTGAGTCATAACCTTCATTTTCATGAGGTTTTTGTTGAAAGCTATCCCTTATTTCATTATCAACCATATAATCTTGCTTTGTCAAGCAAACTTGTTGAATCTGTAGAAAAGTACCACCTGGATGTGCTGCATGTGCATTATGCGATTCCGCATGCCTATGCGGCTTATATGGCCAAACAGATGTTAAAAGATATAGGCATAGATATTCCCATTGTTACGACGCTTCATGGTACCGATATAACCCTGGTTGGAAGTCACCCGGTATACAAACCAGCGGTAGAGTTTAGTATCAATCATTCAGATGCCGTAACCACCGTTTCAAATAGTTTAAAGGAGGATACCTTGCGCTTATTTAATATTCGTAAAAATATTGAGGTCATCTATAATTTTATAGATTTTGAAAAACAGGCTAAATGGAGTAATGAGGAATGTATGAGAGATACCCTGGCAAATCCGGATGAAAAAATATTAGCCCATGTGAGTAATTTACGCCCGGTAAAGAGAGTATTGGATGTGATTCGTATTTTCCATCGTGTTCAAAAGGAGATTCCATCTAAACTTATTTTGGTGGGAGATGGTCCTGACAAGGAAAAGGCAGATTTACTGGCCAAAGAATTGGGTGTGAAGGATAAGATCCTGTTTCTTGGAAAGAGCGATGAAATAAGAAAAATTTTATGTCTTACCGATTTGTTTTTATTACCCTCGGAAACGGAGAGTTTTGGATTGGCTGCTTTGGAGGCTATGGCGGCTCACACCCCTGTCATTTCAAGTAATACAGGAGGATTGTCTGAGGTTAATTTTAACGGGGTTACCGGTTTTTTGAGTGAGGTTGGAGATGTTGATGATATGGCAAAAAATGCCATTTATTTATTGAGCGATGCCTCGAGACTGGAGCAGTTTAAAAAGCAGGCCTTTGACAGTGCGCATCAATTTTCTATTGAAAGTATTTTGCCTAAATATGAACAGATGTACGAAAGAGTGATAAAAAACGGTTTCTAGTATTTTTCAACTTTTGGTCTTATTTCCTGTAGAAGTTCAGACCGTCTTTGATCATTTCAGGGCTTAATTGTATATCTAACTGACAATGTTCTAAGGTATCAAGTAAGACGAAATTCACCTTGCCACTGACATTTTTTTTGTCATACTTCATCAAGTCAATAATTTCAGCAATATCTGATGTTTCAATATTGACCTTCCCATAAAAATCATCAACAAATGTTTTGAGTTCATTTGTTAACTCCATTGGAAAGTTAAATTTTACAGATGAATAGTATAGTTCAATAACCATTCCAACAGCAATAGCCTCTCCGTGGGTTAAACTTTCTTTGTCGTCAGATTCAAGAAAGTAGGATTCGATGGCATGGCCTATTGTATGACCAAAATTCAATGATTTTCTCAAGCTATTCTCTAAAAGATCTTTTAGAACTACGTCATTCTTTATTTCAACTGACCGATGCACCAGCTTTTTGATAACATCCATTTTTATTCCTTCAAAGACCTTTATGATTTGCCATAGTTCTTTGTCAAAGGTAAAGCCGTATTTGATAATTTCAGCCAGACCTGATCGCATTTCTCTCTCTGAAACCGTAGCTAAAAAATCCATATCAATCAGTACCATTTCAGGATTTGAAAACAGTCCTATCTGATTTTTAAGAACTCCTAAATCTACGCCAGTTTTACCACCAACCGAAGCATCTACCATGCTTAATAAGGTGGTTGGGATATTTATAAATTTGATACCTCTTTTAAATGTAGAAGCGACAAAACCACCCATATCGGTGATAACACCACCACCAAGATTGATCATTAAAGATTTTCTGTCAGCTCCCAGATCAGAGAGTTTATTCCACAATAAACTACAGGTATCAATATTTTTATGAGCTTCGCCTGCAGGCACTTCGACAAGTGCAACCTTTCCTTCCAATTTTGACTTCTCTAAAAACAGCGGAAGACAATGTTTATGCGTGTTTGTATCTACGAGAAGGAAGATATTAGAATGAAAATTATTCGCCAGATATTGATCCAGTTGATCATAAGCACTTTGTTCAAAATGAACATAATAATTCGTAGATAATATTGACTTCATTAAAATGAATTTTATCCTGCAAATAACGGTCAAATATTTGAAAAAAATAAATGACAGTCGGTATCTTTGTAAAAAACAAATTAGCATGAAAAAACTTTTTAATGATACGGAAGTAGCTTTTAGTTTAAAATCGGATTCAGAATTAGAAAGAGCTTATTTTTTATTCAAATTGATCAAAAGTGAACCCTTGGTGAAAATTGGAACTGCGGTTACTAAGTTTGCACTGAAATCATCCCTTCCTGTTGAAGGTTTGATTCGATCCACCGTGTTCGATCATTTTTGTGGGGGTGTCAATGAAAAGGATTGCATGCCTATCATCGAAAGGATGTATGGCAAAAAAGTGCATTCTGTCCTTGACTATTCGGTGGAAGGCAAAGAAGAAGAAGCCCAGTTTGATGCTGTTTTGGAAAAGACCTTGTCCCTGATCAACTTTGTAGATGAAAGAGATGCCATGCCATTTGCTGTGTTTAAACCCAGTGGGTTTGGCAGATTTGATTTGTATAAAAAAAGAAGCTCCAATAAGGTTCTTACTGACGATGAACAAAAGGAATGGGAAAGAGTGGTGAACAGGTTTGAATTAGTGGCAAAGGCCTGTTATGAAAAAGATGAGTGCCTTTTGGTAGATGCTGAGGAAAGCTGGATGCAAGATGCTGCTGATGATATTATGGAATCATTAATGGAGAAGTATAATAAAGAAAAGGTGATTATTTTTAGCACCTTACAATTGTATAGACACGACAGGTTGGCGTATCTAAAAGGCCTGCACGCCCGCGCCAAAGAAAAGGGTTTCAAAATTGGAATGAAACTTGTACGAGGAGCTTATATGGAGAAGGAGAGAGAACGTGCTGAACACAAAAATTATCCGGATCCGATATGTGCCACAAAAAGCGAGACTGATGCGAATTTCAATGCCGTATTGAATTATATGTTTGATAATTTAAATGATATGGCCATATTTTGTGGTACGCATAATGAGGAAAGTTCCTATATGTTGATGGACTTAATTGACAGTTCAGCCTATGGTAGAGAGGACAACAGGCTGTGGTTCGGACAGTTGTATGGTATGAGTGATAATATATCATATAATTTAGCGGATCAAGGTTTTAATGTTGCAAAATACCTGCCATTTGGGCCGGTAAAAGATGTGATGCCTTATTTGATCAGAAGGGCTGAAGAGAATACTTCAGTAGCCGGGCAAACCAACAGAGAGTTAGATCTTATTAGAATAGAAAAGAAGCGAAGGAAAGTATAAATGTCGACAAGAAATATTTCAATTAGTCTGATTTGGACCATTATTGTTTTAGCTGTATTGGACCTCTATGTCTATCTGGCATTGAGAAAAGGGATTCAGAAAAGTAAGTATAAGATCTTTTTGAACGCAGCCTATATAGTCTCAGTGATTTTGTCGTATGTGGGCTTTTATTATTTATACTTTTATTTCAACTCAAAACCCTTAAACGTATCGCTGTTACCAAATTTATTCATTGGTTATTTCTTTTCTTTTTTTGCCTTTAAGATCTTATTGACAGCTTTTTTCCTTTTTGAAGATATACTGAGGTTTTTTACCGTGCTGGTAAGAGGACTCAGGAGTTTGGTTGGTGCAGATAAAGAGAAGTTGAACAGACCGGGTAGGAGAGGCTTTATCAGGACAGCTGGTCTGGTTGTTGCCGGAATTCCCTTCGCATCCATGCTTTATGGAATTACCAAAGGGAAGTATAATTTTAAGGTAAACCGACTCACACTGCATTTTGAAAACTTGCCAAAGGCTTTTGAAGGATTCAAAATCTTGCAAATATCTGACATTCATTCGGGAAGTTTTGATAATCAGCAGGCGATTAAGGATGGTATCGAAATGATTAACCGGCAGCAGGCAGATGTTATTTTATTTACAGGAGATTTGGTGAATAATGATTCGCGGGAAGTTGTTCCTTTTATAAAAGATTTCAAAAATTTACGGGCCGAACATGGGGTATATTCTGTTTTGGGAAATCATGACTATGGTGATTATAAAAAATGGGATTCTGAAGAGGCCAAGCAAGCGAATATGGAACTGCTTTATGACTATCAGAAAGAGATGGGCTTTACATTGCTGAACAATGAGAATTCCATTATCTCAAAAGAAGGTGAAACCATAGGGATTTATGGGGTAGAAAATTGGGGTAATCCGCCTTTTCCACAACGCGGTGATCTGGATATAGCACTTGCCGGCAACGGGTCAGAAAACTTTAAAATATTGATGAGTCATGATCCTACGCACTGGGATAAGAAAGTAATAGATCACCCGGCTCATTTTGATCTCACCTTATCAGGTCATACGCATGGCATGCAATTTGGAGTAGAAATTCCAGGTTTTAAATGGAGTCCTATTAAATATATTTACCCGCAATGGGCGGGCCTTTATGAGAGAAAAAAGCAATTACTCTACGTAAATCGAGGATTTGGTTTTTTAGGATTTCCAGGAAGGGTAGGAATTTGGCCGGAAATAACGGTTATTGAATTAAGTAAAAAAGTATAGAAGATGTTTGAATTCTTTAAGTCGAGTAAAGGAAATGAAAGTGGTAAAAGTGGCATGAAGATGGCCTTTGAAAATGCAGATCAATGGCCTCAGATTTTAGAGATGTCCAAGGAAGGTCCTGTATTTATTTTTAAGCACAGTAGTCGTTGTGGTATTAGTTCCGTCGTATTAAACCGGTTCGAAAAGCAGATTGCCCAGATTGATGGTCGGTATTATCAGGTGCATATACAAGCGCATCGGGAGCTTTCTAACTGGCTGGCAGATCATCTCGAGATTCGCCATGAATCTCCTCAATTAATAGTTATTAAGCATGAGAAAGTGGTAGCCCATGATTCTCATTATGGCTTGCTTGATATTCTTCCGAAACTTGGATAAGTCACTTATTCTTTTGGATATTTTCTGGCTTTTTTGATGCGTCCAATGCATTCTCCAAAACCAATTCTAATGGCATCATTTTTACAATGAGCCCTCATAATCACGGTGTCGCCATCCTGAATGAATTTTCTCTCGGTGCCATCCGACATTTTTATTGGCTCAGTCCCTTTCCAGGTCAATTCCAACATCGAACCATAGCTGGATTTTTCTTTTCCAGAAATAGTACCACTGCCGTAAAGGTCGCCAGACCTTACATTACATCCGTTCACACTTTGATGTGCTAATTGCTGAGAAATACTCCAATATAAATTTTTGAAATTGGTCGTGCTCACCAGTGTCTCTTTCTTTTTTCTTGGTTTGATTGATGTCTCTATTTGAATATCATAGCTTTGTTCGCCATGTTCAATTAAATAGGGAAGAGGCTGTGGATCCTGTTCCGGTCCAGCTGCTTTAAAAGGTTCTAAAGCATCAAGTGTAACAATCCAGGGAGATATGGTGGAGGCAAAATTCTTAGCAAGAAAAGGACCCAATGGCACATACTCCCATTTTTGAATATCTCTGGCACTCCAGTCATTTAACAAGACCATCCCAAAAATATGATCTTTGGCTTCGCTGATATCAATTGCTTTACCCAGTTCATTTGCCTCAGCGGTTATAAAACCCATCTCCACTTCAAAATCTAATAATTTGGAAGGACCAAACACAGGTTGGGTAGCACCTTGAGGCATTGTTTGCCCTAAAGGTCTGCGAACCTTGGTTCCTGATACGACGATGGAAGATGCTCTTCCGTGATAGCCAACAGGAATATGCAGCCAATTAGGCAGTAAGGCATTTTCAGGATCTCTGAACATGGTACCAACATTGGTAGCATGATCTTTACTGGAATAGAAATCAGTGTAATCACCAATTTCTACGGGCAGTAACATCTCAATCTCGTCTATTTTGAAAATGGCAATGTTTCTGTGTTTTTTATGCTCTTTTAGTTTTTTATTTTCAAGATCAAAAATAGCGGCTATTCTGTTTCTAACCAAACGCCAGGTCGTCTGACCATCAGTAATAAAATCATTTAAGGAGTCCTGCATAAAGATATCATCTGTCAGAGGAATACCTTCAAAATACCCCAATTGCTGCAGCGCAGCAAGATCGATGGCGTAATCTCCGATTCTGGTTCCAATAGTAACAACATCTTCTTTGGTTAAAAAAACACCAAAGGGAATATTTTGAATAGGGAAGTCTGAATCCCTGTCAACCTGTAGCCAGGATTTTCTATTTGGATTGTTAGCAGTTATTTTCATGATTTTTGAGAATTTAATAAAAAACTATCGAGAATTTAAGAATACAATTAATTCGTTTCAAATATAGAAGTTTCTCCATATATGAAGGATGAATTTATTACTTTTGTGACGAATTTTAACTTTATAAATAAAACTGTATTCATGAGCCGAGATCAAATAATTTTTGACCTGATATCTGAGGAAAGAGAAAGACAAACCAACGGATTGGAATTAATCGCTTCGGAAAACTTTGTTAGTGAACAAGTAATGGAAGCTGCAGGTTCCATATTGACCAATAAATATGCTGAAGGATACCCTGGTAAGAGGTATTATGGAGGGTGTGAAGTTGTCGATCAAATTGAGCAAATTGCGATTGACAGGGCAAAGACGTTATTTAACGCTGAATATGTTAATGTACAGCCTCATTCTGGTTCTCAGGCAAACACGGCGGCCTATCATGCAGTATTAAAACCAGGTGATACTATTTTAGGTTTTGACCTGTCTCATGGAGGGCATTTAACGCACGGTTCTCCTGTTAATTTTTCAGGAAAGTTATACAAGGCAACGTTTTACGGTGTCGAGAAAGAAACAGGTGTTTTAGACTATGATAAAATTCAGGAAAAGGCGAACGAAGTAAAACCGCAAATGATCATTGCCGGAGCTTCTGCTTATTCAAGAGATATAGACTTTAAACGATTTAGAGAAATAGCAGACAGTGTTGGTGCGATACTGCTCGCTGATATTTCTCATCCGGCAGGACTTATAGCCAAAGGTATATTAAGTGACCCGCTACCACATTGTCATATTGTTACAACTACAACGCACAAAACCTTAAGAGGGCCAAGAGGCGGAATGATCATGTTGGGTAAAGATTTTGAGAATCCATTTGGTGAAAAGACACCAAAAGGAAAGGTGAAAATGATGAGTACACTTCTTAATTCTGCAGTTTTTCCAGGTAATCAGGGAGGACCATTAGAGCATATTATTACAGCGAAAGCCATTGCTTTTGGAGAAGCTTTGGAGGATGATTTTCTAAACTACCAGATTCAGGTGAAGAAAAATGCAGCTGCAATGGCAGCAGCCTTTGTCGCAAAAGAATATCATATTATTTCTGGAGGAACAGATAATCACATGATGTTGATGGATTTAAGAAATAAGAATATCACCGGAAAAGAAGCTGAGAAGGCATTGGAAAAAGCTGATATTACTGTAAATAAAAATATGGTGCCCTTTGATGATAAATCTCCATTTATCACTTCAGGAATTCGAATTGGTACTGCAGCTGTTACTACGAGAGGACTTTTAGAAGCAGATATGCCCGTTATTGTGGATCTGATAGACGAGGTGATCAATAACTTTGAAGATGAAACTGTTTTAGAAGCTGTCGCTGAAAAGGTAAATACTCTGATGCAGGACAAACCTCTTTTTTCTTAAGGCCCGTCTAAATCGTACATGACAATAATCATTTAATCCTGAGCATATTTACCATATTTTTACTAGGTAAATGTGCAAGGAATGGGCTCGCAGGCAGTTAAAGCAATTGAAAGTTTAAGAGAACGCAAAGATTTTTTATATCATTTGTTGAATGATGTAAAGGCTTTGGAAATGATGTTGGCCCAGGATGTATTTGAGAAAGGCATCCAACGCGTGGGTGCAGAGCAGGAGTTATGCCTCGTAGATAAAAATTTCAGACCTTCCTGTAATGCGCTTGAGGTACTTGATAAAATAAACGATCCGCATTTTACAACCGAACTGGCCCTTTTTAATTTAGAAATTAATCTTGATCCTCTTGAATTAAAGGGTGATTGCTTTTCCCAAATTGACCAAGAGCTGAGGAAACTGATTACCCATGGAGATTCAAGTGCCAATTCTATTGATGATACCAAAATTATATTGACCGGGATTTTACCCACCCTGCGTAAACGAGACATGGTTTTTAAGAATATCACGCCTTATCAACGCTACAAGGTGCTGAATAAGATACTCAAGGATATTCGGGGTGATGATTTTATGCTGAAAATAAAAGGAGTTGATGAGCTTATACTGAATCATAAATCAATTCTTTTTGAAGCGTGCAACACAAGCTTTCAAGTTCATTTACAGATTCCCATTGATGAAATGGTGGATAAATATAATTGGGCTCAGGCGATTGCAGGACCTGTCTTATCAATTGCTGCAAATTCGCCATTGCTGCTGGGTAGAGAATTGTGGAGTGAAACACGGATAGCTCTTTTCCAACAGAGCGTTGATTTAAGGAACAAATCGTATTTAATGCGCGAACAAAAACCGCGTGTGTCATTTGGGACTAATTGGATTAAAAAATCTATTATTGAGCTTTACCAAGATGATATTGTAAGATATACACCATTGTTGACCACTGATTTAGAAGAAGATGCTGTAGCCAAACTGAAGAAAGGAGAAATACCAAAGTTAGAAGCCATCGGGATTCATAACGGTACGATTTACAGGTGGAACAGAATGTGTTATGGTCAAAATAATGGAGTTCCTCATATGCGTATTGAAAACAGATATATTCCTTCCGGCCCGACGGTGAAAGATGAAGTGGCCAATGCCTTGTTTTGGATAGGTATCATGCAGGGAATTCCGGATAAATACAGGAACTTAAACGATTCAACACCTTTTAATGAGGTCAAAGGAAATTTTATAAACGCGGCAAGAACGGGTATCAATACCTACTTTAATTGGTTTGGCAAAGGAGTTTCGGCGCGAAGGCTTATTCTTGAAGAACTGATTCCAATTGCAAGAGATGGTCTTCGAAAGTCTAAGATCAATGAAGATGACATTAATGAGTATTTGACGATTATTGAAAAGAGGGCGGAATCCAGGCATACAGGTTCTCAATGGTTAAAGCACAGCAACAGAATACTAAAAAAGAAAATGACCAAGGATATTGCCAATGCAACCTTAACCGCTCATTTATATAAGAATCAGAAAGGTGGTAAACCAGTGCATGAATGGAAGATTGCCAAAGACAATCATATTTTGGATTTGGATGTAAGTTTAACAAAACTGGAGAAATTCATGACCACTGAAGTATTTGTTGTGAAAGAGAATGATCTTGTAGAATTGGTCACAAAAATTATGGAATGGCGTAATATTCATCATATCCCTGTGGTTGACGATAATAATAAATTGACCGGTCTTATTACTAAAAAAAATATTATAGCCATTAAAGGTCAAGATACAAATGTGATAGTGGCCAAGGATATTATGGTAAAAGACGTTATTACTGTGGACTCTGAAACTTCTATAGAACAAGCAAATAGAATTATGATTGACAATAGCATTGGATGCTTGCCCATCATTGAAATGGAAGATCTGGTTGGAATTCTAACAAAAAACGATCTTTACAAATTACTTCCTTCTTAAATTATGAATCTAGCCACAACAGAGCATCTGACATACAAGCACAGAATTCTTGGGGAGTACTATGGTTCGGAAAATTCACCGACTGTGGTTATTTTTGCCGGAATTCACGGGAATGAAAAGGCTGGTGTTCATGCGGCGCATTTGGTCATAGAAAAAATACAAAAGGAGAATATTCAATTCAATGGGAACCTGCATTTGATTTTAGGGAACATCAATGCCTTAAAACAAAACATTCGTTTTCACGATGTTGATTTGAATAGAATATGGCATCAATCAGCCTTGAACAAATTCAAGAATGGACACCAATTAGACTATGAGGAATCTAAAGAACAAAAGGAAATTTTCTTAATTATTCAAGAGATTCTCAAGCGACCAGGGCCATTTTATTTTCTGGATATGCATACAACATCTGCATCTTCGGTTCCTTTTATCACCATCAGTGATTCTTTAAATAACCGGAAATTTTCTGCAAACTTTCCCATTCCTGTAGTATTGGGAATTGAAGAATACCTGGATGGTCCCTTATTGACTTTTATCAATGAATTTGGTCATGTGGCTCTTGGATTTGAGGGGGGAGCGCACAATGATCCCAGTTCTGTCATTAATTGTGAAGCGTTTATCTGGAAGGCATTGGTGCATTCAAAATGTATAGATGCCTCGAATATTATTGGATATGAAAGATTCAAAGAGGTACTGTCAAACCTTTGTTGTGAGTATCAGTTTTTTGAAATTAATTACAGATATCAATTGCGAGAAGATGAAAATTTTGAAATGAAGAAAGGTTTTGAGAATTTTGAAATGATTCATAAGAGTCAGTTGTTGGCGACCTCGAATGGACGAGATATTTACGCTCCTTCAGGAGGAAGGATTTTTATGCCTCTGTACCAAAAGTTAGGAGAGGATGGATTTTTTATTCTGAGTTCGGTTTCTAAGTTCTGGTTGAAAGCATCTATTGCTGTCAGAAAGTTAAAAATTAATCATTTGTTACGGTTGATTCCGGGAGTTACGAAAGACCCTGAGAATAACTACACCTTGATAGTCAATCCACATATCGCTCGATTTTTAACAAAAGAAATTTTTCACTTATTTGGGTACAGGCAGCAGATTTTAAAGGATGATAAATTACATTTTATCAAAAGAGACCGAAATATTACCGAGCTCTAGAACCTGATTATTTTTTGATTATATTTATTCTATGGCCATGAATAATATGAATCAGTTCAAACAGCTTGTTTTTGTTTTCTTTTTGTTATTAAGTAACAATTCACTTGCTCAGAAGTCAGAAACTGAGCTAGAAAACAAGAGCAGTTTTGACCTTTTTTCGGGTCCCCCATTAACAGGTAAATACGGTCAGGTTTCGGCGCTAAAAATTGTTTATTCCATTCAAAACGACCAATTGTATTTTATCAATGCCAAACAGTTTAAATACCATCATGAATACTGTGCAGCAAGGCTGGGAGCCAATGATGATTTTAAAGCTTTTAACGAATTGAATTATTCTAATTCCGCGGAAAGAAAGTTCTTACTTGCCAATATCAATTATTACAGCAGTCTGCATAAATATGCCCTTGAAATTTCTCCGGCGGATATGATGGACACGAAGTCCATTGTTGTTTTATATCAAAAGGTAGTTCAACGCACCTTTCTGGATGAACAGCTTCATGTATTAATCAATACGGCAAGACTAACGGAAAAGAAAAATGAATTACAGGGATATTTTCCAGTACTTGAGGCTGCTGAAATCTATGGAAGTTTAAGTTATCAGGCGATTAGTAAACACGAAAACAAGGGCAGATTGCGATTTATTGAGAATCTGAAAAAGGAAAAAGAACAAATTCAATCATCTGATATTATAGTGATCAATGAAACCCCATTGATACTTCCGGAGGTTGCAGGTATTATTGTGACAGAATTTCAGACTCCATTGAGCCATTTAAGCATATTGGGACAAAATAGAAAAATACCAATTATGGCGTATAAGAATGCCTTTGAGATTCCAGAATTGAGAAAGCTGATGGATGGTTTTGTAGCACTTCAGGTGGAAAATGACACTTTTTATATAGAGAAGCTTGCCAAAATTAAACCAGAAAAGAAACGTCGAAAGAAGGTGAAATTATACTTTGATCTGAAGACTAATACCTTAATTGATATGGCAGATGCGGGAAAAAGATCCCATAAATATGCCGGTAATAAAGCAGGAAATTTTGCCATTCTCCAAAACTTGAGCGAGAAGCATGATTTTAAAGTTCCGGAAGGGGGTTTCGTAATTCCATTTTCATATTATTACAATCATGTGGCCCCGTTGGGTATAGATTCGTTATTGGCATATGTTGAAAAAGATTCTATACCAGGCGATTCGATCAAAGTTGCATTGAAACGAATGAGAAAAAAAATCATGCGACAAGAACTGGATTCATTGCTTTTGGTGGATGTACAGAACAAATTGAGTCGCTACCCGGAATTCAAACGGTTTCGATTCAGATCGTCTACAAATGCTGAAGATGCCAAGGGGTTCTCAGGAGCTGGACTTTACGCATCAAAAACAGGTCAGGTGGATAGTCCTGAATCGATAGAAAAAGCAATTAAAAAAGTCTGGTCCAGTTTGTGGTCTTACAAGGCATTTCAGGAAAGGAAGTATTTTAATATTGATCATTCGAGGGTTTATATGGGAGTTTTGGTGCACAGATCATTTCCGGAGGAACATGTAAATGGTGTCGCCATCACCAAGAATATTTATAGAAAAAATTATCCCGGTTTTGTAGTGAACGCTCAACTAGGTGATGAAAGTGTTGTTGAACCGGATCCCGGTGTTATTTGTGATCAATTTATCTGTTATACCAGTTTGGATGATAATGTCTATACTACAGCCAATACAATTGATATTATTAGTGTTTCAAACCTGAATGATCATCAGATGGTCATGACGCAAAAAGAAGTGCAACAACTGGCAAATCAACTCGAACATATAAAAAGATCTATGGTCCGTGTTCAAAGAGGAACAGAACAGTATTTTGATCAGGGCCTCGATATTGAATTTAAATTGGATGGTCCAGACAGAGATCTTTATATCAAACAAGTTCGCGTCTATAATGACTAAGAATTCTACAAACTGCTTGTGGCTGCAATTTAAACAGTTGAAAGATAATTGCTCAGGATTCCCAAGGCATATTTACTGGCCACGACATTCGCAAATCTAGGAAAATCGACATGAGCATTACTATTGGCATTGTCAGAAATAGTTCGAATAATAGAGAATGGTATCTTATATTCAAAGCAAACCTGTGCAACGGCTGCACCTTCCATTTCAACACATCTAACAGAAGGCAATCCTTTTCGTATGGTTTCGCTTTGTTTCTGAGTCGAAATAAATTGATCGCCGGAGGCGATGTCAGCCAGGATGATTTTGGGTAGGCTGATATTAAAATCCTTAAGGGTATCCTCCGAAATAATGGTTCCTATCTCTGTGAGGAACTTTTCTCCGGAAACGAGCAGTTTCTCTCTCCTGTCTGAATCAGTTTCAAAATAGGTTTTATTTAATAATGGTACCTCAAATTTTCTGACCATAGGACTGGCGTTCATATCATGTTGAAACAAGGCCCTTCCAATCAAGATATCTCCAATAGATATTTCGTCGTGAATGGCTCCCGCCACCCCGGTAAATAGAATCTCATCAATTTCAAAATCATTGATTAGTTGCGTAGCAGTAGTTGCGGAGGCCACTTTGCCCCAACGAGAAAAGACCAGCACCACTTTTTTCCCTGCTAACGTTCCTATATAATAGGTCCTCATTCCTTTTACCTGCTGCTTTTCAAGGTCGAGAATTTCAAGCACAGCTTGAATCTCTTCCTTCATAGCACTGATAATACCGATGTACATGGTTTTGAAGAATTTAAATGATGTTGCCGTCTTTCATTTCTACCTTACGATCAGCCATGTTTGCTAATTCCTGGTTGTGTGTGACGATCACAAAAGTTTGCTTGAATTGATCTCTAAGTGTGAAAAATAATTCATGTAGGTTTCTGGAAGATACAGTGTCCAGATTTCCACTGGGCTCATCTGCAAAAATGACATCGGGTTTGTTGATCAATGCCCGTGCTACAGCCACACGTTGTTGCTCTCCACCTGATAACTCATTGGGTTTGTGGTTTATTCTTTCTGAAAGCCCCAGGAAATCAAGTATTTCAGTGGCATCCTTTTCAACTTCCTTTTTGGGCCTGTTCGCAATAAAACCGGGAATACATACATTTTCAATAGCCGTAAATTCCGGTAATAGCTGATGAAACTGAAAAATAAAGCCAATATGTTTATTCCTGAATTTTGACAGGGCTTTATCGCTCAATTTTTGAATGTCGGTATCATTGATGTGCAAGGAGGTAGAAGCAGAGGGTTTGTCCAAGGTACCCAATATTTGTAGCAAGGTTGTTTTTCCTGCGCCACTGGGTCCTACAATGGCTACTATTTCACTTTTTTTAATATGTAGATCGACTCCTTTAAGAACCTCTAATTCTCCATAAGATTTATGAATGCGCTCAGCTTTGATCATATGATTAAAATATGCGGGTGAAAATACAATTTTTTCACGAGTATTCAATGTAATTAGAAGCTTCTGACGCCCGATTAAATATCCACTTCCAATTATGAATTTTTCTTCTTAACCCAATGCTTTAGGTTATTATAATCCAAATAATAGATGAGCTTCACAGATAGTAAATGACCATAAGGTTGTTCTAATAAATCTGATAAATTCTCTCCAAATGAGAGGTCAGATCTATCGTCTTCATTTTGAATGGTATTTCTGTACAGCGCCACAAATTCACTTCCTCTTGTAAATTGCCATACATATCTGAGATCCATATTCCAGTTGTTGAAATTGAGATCGTTGTTCTCATTATAAGGATGCTCTATCAGATAGCCATCTTCTCCCAGTTCATAATATTGATCCTGATATGCCACCGTGGACCAATAGTGTCGAAAAGACAAACTGATGGACGAAGTATCATTAAAATTGTACTTTCCAGAAAAACTATTCTCAATTTGATCATTCTGACGTACCCCAAAAATAATAGTCTCATCGTCTAAAGTATCTACATAGCCTGGTTGGTTAAAACTTCTATCGAGTACAAAACCATATCCGAATTCTAGTTTGTCATTGACTCTAAAGCGGGGACTGATTCCAAGTTCATAAGAGTATTCCTCAGAATCATATCTATTTCTATAATCGACTCCGATTTCAACGGCCAGTTTTTTTCTAAAATCGGTAGAGAAATAGCCCTCTGTTGAAAACAAGCCATTCTGTTTCCAGAAACGCCCTTCGGTTCTGGGCTCAAAGAAATCTGTCCTTTCACCTATGTTGGTACCCACCTCTAAACCGTATGACAATTGTTTAATATTGGTGGCAAAAAAATCAATTTCCATATAATTAGAAGTTGTGACACTGGGATCAAAACGTCTAAAATGACCTGCGAAGAAACGGACACGCATAAAATTGAAATGCTTGGTGGGTTCAAATATTTGATAGGATACATTTCCCATAAAATCGTTGTAGTTATTGTTCCGTTGGAATCCTAGATCATTTTTATCATATGTGTCATCCGCAAAACGATGTCGAAGAAAAAAACGTACCTGCCCGTTGGTTTTTTCAAAATCAACTCTTGAAGCAAATCCGGTGGTATTGATTTCATTTTCTTTAATGGTACTTGTGCTCCCATCACCTCTGATACGGTATGAATTGGCTTTGTTGGCTAACCTGAATACCAACGAAGTAACATTGGCATCTCTAAAAGAACCTTCTCTAAGCACATTTGTATTGACAAGCCCAACGGAGGAGTTTTTGTTAAATTCCTGATCTATGACAAAGACATTATAATTCGCCAAAGGTTCTGTTTTTATTTTTGAGGTTTCACCTGTAATGGTGTCTTGAACGGTGGCAAATGTTTCTTCCGTAACAGCATTTAAAACAGCAATGCCCAGTCCTTTTTGAGATCTACCGGTAACTTTAACGGCATTCAAAACTTTTACTTCATCAGGATTGTTGATTATTTCATCATCGGTATAGTCATCATAAATATCATTACGGCCAACGGGAGCACTACCAATTCTTCGTGAAAAGAATAGGTTCCCTTTTTCCAGCAAGTCTGCACCTTCAATAAAAAATTGTCGTTGTTCAGAAAACACCTGTTCAAATGGCCCCAGGTTTAATACTACATTATCAAAACCAGCCTGTGAAAAATCGGGTACAAGGGTCGCGAATAAGGTGAAGTTATCTGTAATTCCATATTTCAGATCCATTCCAAAATTCAAATTGGTATCGGTATTGCCGTCATAACTATCCAGGACAAATGACGTAAAAGGAGAAAAACTCAAACGAATTGGAGGTTTAATATCTTTTAAACCAACGAGCCTTCCATCATATTGTGTCCACAACCCTGTAGATTTATCTATATAATTCCAGACGTATTGCTCTCTGGTACTTTCTATCCTTCTGTGCATGTTTAATCCCCAGATCATATGCTCACCATCAGCAAATCGGAGCGCTGCATATGGAATTTTCATTTCCACATACCATCCTTTATCATCAAAACTGACCTGACTAAACCAAACTTCACTCCAGCTAAAATCCTCTCCGTTTGCCGGAGAAACCTGCGCATCCATTTGTGTACCACCTGCAGTTACGAAAAATTCATATTGATTCTGACCATCATTATTAGGACTTATAGCAATCCCAAAAAAATCAGCTGTACCAAAATTGTCTCGTTCGGAGAGTTGCCTCATAATTTTATCCGGATTGGCATCAAATAAATAGGCACCAATATATATGGCCTGGTCATCATACACTATTTTGACCTCCGTTTTTTGAGTATCGGGCTCCGGATCTCCGTCTCCCGGACGGAACATAACAAAGTCTTTGGCAACCACGGTGTTTTCCCAGGCCTTGTCGTTTAGTTTACCATCAATAACAGGTGCTTCCTGAATTCTTATGGCCTGTAATTCTTTTTTTGATGTCTGAGCTATGGTTTGAAAACAGCTCGCAACAAAAATGAGGAGAAAAATATTTCTCATGAATAAAGGGAATGATTTATTAGATTTTTTCACAACGAAAGTATATCCTCATAATTCATTTTTGTCTTAAGAAACTGTTAAACTATTAAGATTCACAAAATATTTGGGAAGGTGATCAAGCTGCGACTGGCCCAAAAAAAAATGGGAGGGCTTTCTATGTATTTCAATTAAATACTTACTTTTGTAAGCAACAATATTTAAACGACTCATTAATGAACTTACACGAATATCAAGGAAAAGAAATCTTAAACAGTTTCGGAGTTAAGATCCAACGCGGAATGGTGGCGGATAATCATAAAAAAGCGGTTGAATGCGCTAAGTTATTGGCTACTGAAACCGGAACCGGATGGTGGGTAATCAAGGCCCAGATTCATGCCGGTGGTCGCGGGAAAGGCGGCGGTGTTAAACTGGCAAAGAGTTTGGCAGAAGTTGAAAGTATTTCTAATGACATTATTGGTATGATGTTAAAGACGCCTCAAACATCTGCAGAAGGAAAAAAAGTAAATCAAGTTCTGATTGCTGAAGACGTTTATTATCCTGGTGATAGCGAACCGGAAGAATACTATATGTCTGTTTTACTGAACAGAGCTACAGGAAAAAATATGATTATGTATTCCACAGAAGGAGGGATGGATATTGAGACTGTGGCAGAAGAAACGCCACATCTTATTTTTACTGAAGAAGTAGATCCTGGAACAGGGTTATTAGGTTTTCAGGCAAGAAAGATTGCTTTTAACCTTGGCCTGTCGGGTAAGGCTTTCAAAGAAATGGTGAAATTTGTCTTTTCATTATACAAGGCCTATGTTGAATCAGATTCATCTTTATTTGAGATCAACCCTGTATTAAAGACTTCTGATGATATGGTATTGGCTGTTGATGCCAAGGTAACATTAGATGACAATGCATTATACAGACATAAAGATTATCAGGACCTGAGGGATTTAAGAGAAGAAAATCCGATTGAAGTGGAAGCCAATGCTGTGGGACTTAACTATGTTGATCTTGATGGAAATGTAGGTTGTATGGTGAATGGTGCCGGACTCGCAATGAGTACGATGGATTTGATCAAACAATCTGGTGGAGAACCTGCTAATTTCTTAGATGTAGGTGGTACGGCAGATGCCGAAAGGGTAGAGACTGGATTTAGAATCATATTAAGGGATCCTAAAGTAAAAGCCATTCTAGTGAATATCTTTGGGGGTATCGTGCGTTGCGACAGAGTGGCACAGGGTATTGTAGATGCCTACAAAAACATGGGTGATTCAATCAAAGTTCCAATCATTGTGAGACTTCAGGGAACGAATGCCGTTGAAGCGAAAGAATTAATTGATAATAGTGGTTTAGATGTAATATCAGTCGTTGAATTTAGAGAAGCTGCAGATAAAGTTCAGGAAGTTCTTTCTTAAACTTTCTTACATATATATAAAAGGTCTGAAGAAATTCAGGCCTTTTTTTATGGAAAAAATGATCATTTCAGGATTTAAAAAGGTGCTTTTTTTTAAATTTTGATCAGTTTTCTTCTTTTATACACTTCACAAAAATGGAAGAAGAGTTCAAAATCAATCATTTTTAGGTAGTTTTTGAATAACCATTTTCCCCAATGGAAACCACTGCATAAATTTATTTTTAATGATTTTTAACAAAGTTGGATCTCAGAAGTGTGAAGAAACACAATGATAAATAGTGTTTAAACCACTGTATTACAGTTGTTTAGATTTGTATTTTGATAAGAGTTATTATCTACCTGTTTTCAGGGATATTAGAAATTCCCATTTTTATCTATTGTTTGATACTTGTAATCTGACTTACATTTGAACTATGGTTTTCAAGTGAAATCATATTCTTTAACAAACAATCCGATTTAAACAATACTATATGAAGTAGAATTACTTTTCAAACTTAAACGACATAATGATCAGAATATTAAAAAAAGGGGATCATGTTTAAGTTACTCTAGAATTTCCAACTTCATTTGATTAAATCTTTTTCTTGACAGTTTTTCCTAATTTGAAATAATACGCAAACTTTGAATTGCTAATTATTAACATAAATATTTCAATTATGAAAAAGATAACTTTATTCTTCGCATTAAGCTTCGTGAGCCTTGTAGGATTCGCTCAAGAAACTGAAAACACTTCAAATTCAAATTCAGAATCAATAGAACGTCAATCGGAATACATTATTGTATTGGATGATGTAATTGTAGATGATAATATTGATCTTTTATTAACTGGTACCAAAGTATCGAAAGAATTAGAGCTGGATAATCACCACCATGAATTGGTTCATGATGCTCCGGACAACTATGATATCGAAAGTAAATTTGTCGAAGGTGCTTTCTCTTATAATGAATATGCTGTGAATTACGCTGCCGGTACAACTGAATTAGTTGACTTAAGCTAAGCAATACCCATATTTTCGAAAGTTATCTTCCCACATAGAATGCATTAAACAAATCATAAATCATAAAATTAAATTGCCATGAAAAAAACACTATTAATACTCGCTATTGCTTTAACAGGATTCACAACATACGCTCAGGATACTAATGAGGCCAAAGAAACCATCACGAAATATGTAACCACGTTTCCGAACGGAGATGAAGCCATTACCATTACGGATAAATCAAATTCAAGTTCTCTGGAACTGGCTTCAGCAGATAGTTTCTACAAATATGAAATTCTAGAATCATCTAATCATGAATTGGTACATGGTCAGAATAACAAAGGAAATGTATGTGCCATTGATAAAACGAAATTAAATGATGGTACCTATACATTAAAAGTGTACACAGATGATTTTGTGATCACTTCTGATATCACCATCTCAAATGACGACTCAAGCAAAGGAAGTATCCAGTAAATAAAAAAAATAACATTTAAAAAAAATATATCATGAAAAAATTAATCTTAATACTCGCCATATCATTCGTTAGCTTTTCAAGCTATGCACAATCAACTACAAACAAACAATCTGAAAAAATTACCAAGTATGTAACAACCTTTCCAAATGGAGAAGAAGCCATCACCATTACAGATCATTCTGCCTCTGACAATTTGGAACTAAGTTCAGCTGACAATTTCTATAAATACGAAATTTTGGAATCTTCAAACCATGAATTGCTGCACGGTTCAACCAACCAGGGAAATGTTGCCAGTATTGATAAAAACAAATTGGACGAAGGTACCTATACATTAAAGGTATATACGGATGATTTTGTGATCACATCGGACATTACGATTTCTAATGGAATGGATGATCAAACTGGAACGATTCAATAGGTCTATGCAGATATCAAATGCAAAACTTACACTTAGTATACTAATGATGACAATAGCTTATAACGGGTACGCTCAAAATAATGAAAAAGTAAAAGCAAGAAGTATAGCCACTTTTTCAAATGGAGATGAAGCCATAGAGATCATTGCTAAGACGAATAAAAATGTAATTAAGTTATCAACGGCAGGTGATTATAATGAATTCGACATCCTGGATCTTTCAAACCATGAAGTTAGTATTCAGCCATCAGAAAAGAACAAATTGATGGATGTCGATTCAAACACCCACTATATGGTAGAAAGCGCTGACAGAATACGCGAGGAGGAAGAGGATGATTCAAGCGGAGTCTAATCTGCAGATTACATATAAATGACAATTATAAACGAAGTATGATAAGGTTCGTTTTACAAACCAAAACATAAAAATTAGAAATAATGAAAAGATTCAATTCACTCACTGTAATTATGGCCTTAAGCCTTGGCTTATTTATTAACAAAGCTGTGGCCCAACAATTCAATGATTTGGACAAGAATCCTCATGATATTGTTTACTATAAACCTGCTTCAAACAAAACACCGCAGATTAAGGTGATTTATGGAAGACCTAAAGCGAAGGATACCGAGGTTTTCGGGACACAAGTACCTTATGGTCAAATATGGAAAACAGGAAGTAATGAATCAACGGAGGTAAAGTTTTATTGTGATGTTATGTTTGGAAACAAATTTGTAAAAGCTGGAACTTATTCGTTGTATACGATTCCAAATAAAAATTATTGGATCGTTATTTTGAATGGTAAAACGGATACCTACGGGGCTCATTTTTACGATCCAAAGTTTAATATTGCAAGCATAGAAGTTCCTGCAGTGAAGGGACAGAGTTTAGAGAATTTCTCCATTGGTTTTACGACTAAAGACTATGGCACGCAAATGATACTTGCCTGGGCGGAAACAAGAGTCAAAATACCATTGTATACTGAAGAAAGACTCATTTCAAAGATATAATTATTGATTAATTTGTGTTGACTGCATCTAGTCATCGCCATATGAATGGATGCAGTTTAAGAATCAAAAAAAAGGGGATTATTTTAAAAATAGGTTTGTCTAAATTTTAGATAAACCTATTTTTATATGCTGGCATCATGATAGTGCAGTGATCCTGAACCCCAAACCATTTGTATCGATTATTGGCAACGAAGTCATAAAGGGAGTCTCTGATTATTAAAGGCAAATATATGGCTGGATAAAAAAGGGGCCATGGCCAGTTTAAATTCCTGCAAATTTTAAGAATGGCCGTTGATTTATAAAAAACTTCACCATCCTCCACAATAATGATGGAATCCATCATAATTTTTTTCACATTATACTGTAACAAAACATTTTTTGCGGCGTCTGATTGTAAGGAAGCAAATAGGAACTTTTCTTTTTTGTCTCTTTTGAGAATAAATTGAACAGAACCATTGCATAAATTGCAGATGCCATCGAATAAGATTAAGGTTTTTTGATCCTTTTGAAACATACTGCTAAATTAATGAATTTGCTTTGTTTGTTGAGATCTATTAAATGATTGATTAAATAAAAATACTATCAAGGAATGATTAAAATTGAAAATCTTCATAAGTCATACCCAATGGGGGATGAATCCCTTCATGTATTAAAAGGTTTGGATTTACATATTAAAGAAGGAGAGTTCGTTTCCATTATGGGTTCCTCTGGTTCAGGAAAATCAACTTTGTTGAACATTGTAGGACTATTGGATGTTCACGATGAGGGAACGTATCACTTAAATGGCCAGTTAATTGAAAAATTAGATGAGAAAAAAGCGGCAGTACTGAGAAATAAATTCTTAGGCTTTGTTTTTCAGGCGTTTAATTTGATCACCTATAAGAATGCCCTGGAAAATGTCGCACTGCCATTATACTATAAAGGTGTTGGAAGAAAAGAACGACAGAAAGTTGCGATGGAGTATTTGGAGAAAGTAGGATTGGGAGAATGGGCAAATCATTTACCCAGCGAACTTTCAGGAGGGCAAAAACAACGTGTTGCTATTGCGAGAGCTTTGGTGACAAATCCAAAGGTGGTTTTAGCGGATGAGCCGACAGGTGCCTTGGATTCATCTACTTCTCATGCTGTTATGGAATTGTTGAAAGAGATTAACAAAGAGGGGATGACCGTTTTTGTGATCACACACGAAGAGGATATAGCCGCTGAAACTGATAGAATTGTGCGATTGCGCGATGGAGTAATCATCAGTGATGAGAAAACAGGAGTAAAAGTAACTGCATAAACGATACGCATGTTTGATTTAGACGGTTGGCAAGAAATTTTTCAAAGTATTGGCAAGAACAAACTGAGAACAGTTTTATCAGGTTTGACCATTACATTTGCTATTATGCTTTTTACCATCTTGCTGGGTATGGGAAATGGTTTGAAGAACACTTTTAAATCATTCTTTAGCCGTGATGCTGAGAATGCCATTTTCATTATGCCAAATAATACTTCTAAGGCATACAGGGGATATCAGAGTGGACGAAGGATTGAATTTAAGAATGAAGATGTCGACTATATTTTAGAGAATTATGATGGTAGTATAGAGCATATTATCAGAAGAAATCAAAGACAGGTTGATATTACATATAAGAATAAGAAATCAAATTATTCTTTAATTTCAGTTGATCCTGAAATTCAATTTCTGGAGAGAGCTGTTCCTTATGAAGGAAGGTTTATCAACAAATTAGATATACAAAAAAAATCAAAAGTGATTGTCTTGGGTCGTATGACCAAAAAAGATATTTTTCCTTCAGGAGTAAGTGCTGTAGGAAAATATGTAAATGTTGCCGGACTAGCGTATAAGGTGGTCGGTGTTTTTACAGATCCGGGAGGAGATAATGAAGAAAGGTTAAATTATATTCCAATTACCACAGCGCAGGCTTTGTATGGAAACAATGATAAAGTAGATCAGATTAATATACTTTATAACTCGAATTTATCTACCGGCCAGGCGATCGCATTTGGAAATAATTTGGTAAGAGATTTAAAGGATCGTTTTGATATTGCACCAAGAGATCAAAGAGCCATAAGAGTCATTAATAGGGCTGAAGTGGTTCAGGGAACCAAGCAAACCTCAGGGGCCTTGGATATGATTGTCATAATTATAAGCATCGGGACTTTAATAGCTGGGATCGTAGGGATTAGTAATATCATGATTTACATTGTGAAAGAAAGAACACGGGAATTAGGAATTCGAAAAGCCATTGGCGCAACGCCAAGTTCTATTATTAAGATGATCATGTTTGAATCCATGTTTATTACATCGATTGCGGGGTATTTAGGGATGCTTATTGGGATAGGAGTTTTGAGCTACGCCGCTCCCGGATTAGAAAAATATTTTATAAAAGATCCGCAGGTAGATACAGGTATCGTAATTTTCGCTACTGTTTTACTTGTTATTTCGGGAATTATAGCAGGTTATGTTCCTGCGAGACGAGCCAGTAAAATCAAACCCATTGAAGCCTTGAATGATGCATAAAATGGACATATATAGTATAAATTATTAATCTGATTGCCAAATGAAAACTTTTTTTGATTTAGATACCTGGCAGGAAATTTACGGAGTTCTTCGTAAAAATGTAACACGTACCATCATTACCATGATTGGTGTGATGTGGGGTATTTTTATTTTGGTAGCGCTTCTGGCTACGGCAAAAGGATTCGAGAATCGATTCAATAAGAATATAGGCGATTTAGCTACTAACAGTGTATTTGTTTGGGGGCAATCAACAGGTATGGCCTTTCATGGATTTCAAGAGGGGAGACCCATGAGATTAAAACATTCGGACGCTCAAATTGTCGAGAAGAATGTTCAAGGAATTGATTTTGTGGTACCGAGAAATCAAAACAGACAGGTTGTTTTGCGAAAATTTTTAGATGGTACCTATAATGTTTCAGGTGATTATCCGGTATTAGATAAGGTTTCCAAAAAGAAATTAATGTATGGCAGGTTTATCAATGATAATGACATCAAGCACAGCAAAAAAATAGCAGTTATTTCTCAGGATGTATATGAAGATTTATTTGAGGAAGATGAATATCCCATTGGTCAACTTATTGAAATAAGTGAAATAAACTATACGGTTGTTGGTGTTTTTGAAAGGTCCAATATTCAGATGGGGCCGGGTGATGCGATACATATTCCATTTACGACATTTCAAAAAGTGTTTAATCAAGGAAATAATATTGGTTGGATGGTGATTACAGGAAAGCCAGAGTCAAATATCAGCCAGATTGAATCTGATGTGAAATTGCAGTTAAAAAACCTTCATGATGTGCACCCTGATGATAGTCAGGCATTTGGAAGTTTTAATTTGGGAGAACGTTTTAAAGAGGTAACCGGATTTTTGACAGGAATGCAATTTCTTACTGTTTTTGTGGGGCTGGCTACGTTAGTAGCAGGAATTTTTGCCATTGGAAATATATTGCTGATCACTGTGAAGGAAAGAACCAAGGAGATTGGAATTCGACGGGCTCTAGGTGCAAAACCTTGGGAGATTAAAGCACAAATAATAATGGAATCAGTGGTGTTGTCTCTTTTTGCAGGGATTTTAGGAATTATTGGGGCAGGTATGGTAATATTCGCATTGAATTCAATTTCAGACGGACCTAACGCGGTATTGTTGAACTCATCAGTAGAAATTTATATAATTCTATTAGCACTTTTAACATTGGTAGTTTTAGGAACCTTAATCGGATTAATACCGGCAAACAGAGCCATACGAATTAAACCAATAGAAGCATTAAGAGACGAGTAATAAAAAGTAAATCAAATAATCAAAAATAAAAATGAAAAAAACGATCATATTTGTAATAATTGCGATAGCATTTATAGCAGTTATATTAATGTTTGTTGGGAAAAATAAGCAAACAAATGAAGTGTTTGAAACAGAGAAAGCATTTAAAACCACCATTGTAGAGAAAACAGTTGCAACGGGTAAGGTAATTCCTCTGGAGGAAGTTGAAATCAAACCTCAGATTTCAGGTATTATTGAAAAGATATTTGTTGAAGAAGGAGCTGATATTAAAAAAGGAGATCTTATTGCAAAAGTTAGAGTGGTGCCAAATGAGCAGGCCTTAACCAGCGCAAAAGGAAGAGTCAACAAAGCACAACTTCAATTGGACAATACTAAAATTGTGTATGATAGAAATAAAAAGTTGTACGAGCAGGGTGTTATTTCCAAGAAAGACATAGAAGTCTTTGAACTGGCTTATAATCAGGCTAAAGAAGATGTTCAAAATGCAAAGAACGATTATGAAATCATACGAAGAGGGTATACCGGTTCTGGAGGTTCTGCCAACACTAATATAAGAGCAACTACTTCAGGAATGATACTTGAAATCCCGGTAAAAGAAGGGTATCAGGTAATTCAGAGTAATAATTTTAACGCAGGAACAACAATTGCTTCGATCGCTGATATGACAAAAATGATCTTTGAGGGTAAGGTTGATGAAGCAGAAGTGGGCAAGCTTGAGGAAGGGTCTGATATTGAAGTGGCATTAGGAGCCATTGATAAAAAAAGATTTCCGGCAAAATTGAATTTTATTGCACCAAAAGGAACAGAAGAAAATGGGGCTGTACAATTCAAAATCAAAGCAGATGTGAAGTTAGATAAAGAGTATTTTGTAAGGGCAGGTTATAGTGCCAATGCAGATATTGTTCTTGAAAAAAAGGATAGTGTACTATCAATTAAAGAGGCCTTATTACAATTTGATAAAACGAGTGAAGCACCTTATGTGGAAGTTTTAAAAGGAGAACAGGAATTTGAGAGAAAAGACCTCGAACTGGGAATATCTGATGGAATAAACGTTGAAATACTTTCTGGAGTGTCAGAAGATGATGAGATCAAGATTTGGAATAAAGCCAGTAAGCAAGAAGAAAATAATCAGGGATAGGCATATGAATTGTCAATTTTCCTGATTGGAATTATTTTCCAAAAAATAAAAAGACCTTATACTCATAAGGTCTTTTTTGTTTTTAATAAGGGAAATAAAATAGAAATATCCTAAAAAAAATGACTTTTATCAATTGTATACTCACTTTTTTTTTAAGAAATTTATGGTATTATTAATTATAACATTTTAAGGCCATGGAGACAAAATTAGTTTATTTGAGCGATTTGAAGTTTAATTTAAAAGTTTGGAAAGAAGAATTAAGGTTTCATAGAAAGGAGATGGAGAAGTTTGAAAAGAAACTGGAAAGCATTGTTAAAAGAAATTTAGGCATTGATGCCATGGCACCTTTAGAAGGTTTTCAGAATAAAATAATAAGAGAAAAAGAAGTAATTGGAAGAATGCTGCAACGCATACGCATGAAGAAGAAAATCATTGAAACTGCAGATATTAGCGAGGAGCTCGATGGACGTTTAAGAAATCAGCAAACTTCGATGAAAGAAGATATGAAGACCTATATTAAGTTACACTACGAATTAAAAGAGGATCTGATGGATTATTTTTTAAGATGGTTATAAGCATTAAAAAAGCCCCGGTTTCGGGGCTTTTTTAATATTTATCTAACTTTTTTAATATCTAACTAAATTGTTTTGAAATTGTTTCAGCTTTTCTGGATGCCGTATAATCATAAAAACCTTCTCCGGATTTCACGCCTAATTTTCCAGCTGTAACCATATTCACCAGCAAGGGGCAGGGCGCATATTTAGGATTTCCAAAGCCATCAAACAGCACCTTTAAAATAGAGAGACAAACATCCAGTCCAATAAAATCAGCCAATTGTAATGGTCCCATAGGGTGTGCCATTCCCAATTTCATCACTGTGTCGATCTCATATACCCCGGCAACACCTTCGTAAAGAGAATAGATGGCTTCATTGATCATGGGCATCAAGATTCTATTTGCGATAAAACCAGGATAATCATTTACCTCAACAGGAACCTTACCCAAAGTTTCAGATAATTCCATGATCTGTTTGGTAACCGCATCCGAAGTAGAGTAGCCTCTTATTACTTCAATTAATTTCATTATCGGGACAGGATTCATAAAATGCATTCCTATCACTTTGTCTGGTCTTGATGTAACTGCTGCTATTTGTGTTATTGATATGGACGAGGTATTGGTCGCCAAAATCGCTTTTTCCGGAGACAATTCATCAATTTGTTGAAATATATTTTTCTTTAAATCGACATTTTCAGTAGCTGCTTCCACCACTAGGTCCGCATTGGATAAGCCATCTGTCAATTCCGTATGACAGTTGATATTGCTCAAGGTACTTTCCTTGGTTTCCAAGCTTATTTTTTCCTTGCTCAGTAACCTGTCAAGATTCCGGGTAATGGTAGCGACTCCTTTTTCTAAAGCTTTCTCCGAGATGTCAACCAGCTTTACTTGAAATCCATTCTGAGCAAAAACATGGGCGATTCCATTCCCCATCGTTCCTGCACCAATGACCGTTATATTTTTCATTCGTATGATTTTTTTGGTGGCATGGTTCCAAATACATGGTCCCAAAAGGTATTAGATACTCCAAATGCTTTATTCGGATACTTATAGTGATGCAAACTATGATGTCTCCAAAGAAACTTAAATCTTTTAGGAGGCTTCACAACGTGGGTGGCCCGATGTAAAAATGAATACAATAAATAACCTAGAAAAAAACCAGGGAAAAATCCCCAAGTATAATTTGGATACCCAATCAGGCTAAATATAACATAGAATATAGAGAATAGAATGGAGGCCATAATAATTCCCGGTACCGGGGGCATCAAGAGTCGTTCTGTATCTCTTGGATACATATGATGTGAACCATGCATCACGAAATGAAAACGTTTTACAAACTTGTTTTCCGAAATCCAATGAAACAGGTATCTATGCAGCAAGTATTCGGCAAGTGTCCAAAAGAACAAGGCAAATACAAACAAGCCAATAAATGTAAGAGCAGGAATATTTCTAATAAATATTCCGTTGTAAATCAACAACAATACGATCAACCCATAAACGACAATATTTTGTTTTAAGGTAGTTTTCGTGAGACTCTCCAGAAAAGGATTTTTGAAAATTGTAGCCGTTCCTCTATGATGTTCAGTAGTAACTTTTGGTTCCATATTAAAAACTATCGATAATTTGCTGGGCCACTTCAAGTGCTTTTGCTCCTTGTTTTAAAGAGACCACAGGTGTTGTGTTTGTATGAATTGCCTTTGAAAAAGATTCCAGCTCATCGAGTATGGCATTATTTGCCATCACCTCTGGATTTTCAAAATAGATTTGTTTTTTCTTTCCTTCGGCATTTTGTAAAATCATCGCAAAATCATCAGGATTTTCAGGAGCATCCTTCATTTTAACAACTTCGCTTTTTTTCTCTAGAAAATCTACGGATATATAGGCATCTTTTTGAAAGAAACGAGATTTCCTCATGTTTTTCATTGAAATTCTACTCGCAGTTAGGTTTGCCACGCAACCATTTTCAAATTCAATTCTTGCATTGGCAATATCCGGTGTATCACTGATCACAGAAACACCACTGGCATGTACTTCTTTCACTTCCGATTTCACAACGCTTAGTATGATGTCAATATCGTGGATCATTAAATCAAGAACTACAGGTACATCAGTCCCTCTGGGATTAAATTCGGCCAATCTATGGCATTCGATAAACATAGGAGTTTCAATCATATCGGCAACAGCCGTAAATGCCGGATTAAATCGCTCAACATGTCCCACCTGTCCCCGAACATTCATTTGATGTACAAGGTCTCTGAGCGTTTCAGCTTCCTCAACAGTCTTTGTGATCGGTTTCTCAATAAAAATATGCTTTCCTTTTTCAATGGCCTTTTTCGCGCATTCAAAATGATTCAATGTAGGAGTAACGATATCAATGACATCCACTAACTCTATTAATTCATCAATACTTTTGACAAAGCGATAGCCAAAATCCTTTTCAACTTGCTTGGCATATGACTCAATCGGGTCATAGAAGCCAACCAATTCATATTCTGAGGATTCCTGAAGAAGTTTTAAATGAATTTTTCCAAGATGACCAGCACCTAATACCCCTGCTTTAAGCATAAAAATGTTTTTGTCAAAAATACAAAATCACTACCTAATTAAAAAAGGGCTAAGGCAAGAATTATTTAAAAAATATAAACTATAAAGCAGGTTCATTGGCAACCAATACCAGTTTCGAACCATCCGGACTGATAATTATTCTGGAAATACCCTGAATATCAAATTCCGCTTCAATATTAATAGGAATCCATTCCTTATCCTTGCTTGGATGGTATTTATAGATCATATTATTTTTACCCATAAGCATGGTGCCTCTGGCCGTCCAGGTCAGATCACGAGACCCTGCTAATGCATCAGCTATATACACAGATGTACTTTTAAATGGGTCTATTGAGTAAATTTCAGGACTTTCATGACTGAGGCTTATAAAACTCATTAAATTGCTTCCTAAACCGGCACTTTCTGGAATTTTATGCATAGAACGACCGATATTACTGCGAATCGGATAGCGGATCTTATGTTTAAAACTACTCACCTGAAGTGTTTCGGTATCACCAATGACAAAGCTTATGAGCGTTTTAGGATCAAACCATATATAGTAGCCAACTTTCAGGTCGGGAATGAATAATTCGGGCAGTTTCTTTTTAAAGGCGTATTTATAAATGTATTGGGTGTCGTCTTCATTGAGTCGTACACAGGTGAAATATTTTTTTTTACCAGGTACCTGAATAGGAGAAAACTCACTTTCTTTTGTATCTGTGATCCATACCCTGTAATTCTCAGCAATAAAATATTTTGAGATGTCCGCTTGACCTTCCCTGAAGGAGGAAAATAGAATACCTGTTCCATCTTCGGTAAAACTTGGTTGATTGTCATAACCTTCGTTCTTCGAAATATTAACCGGGTTGCTGATGGTGATTTGACTGTCTTGTTCTGAAAGGTCGAACAAATAAATTTCTGTCGCTTCTTGTGCAGCCATAAAGGCACAACACAATGACATCAAAATGGAGGGGATTATTTTGATTTGCATATAAAAAGTATTAAGCTATTTCAATTTCAAATATAGTCTATATAACGACGATAAAGAAAATATATTGAGCAGAAAAAAACCAGGGATGATAGATCCCTGGTTTTAATGGCTAAAAACAATATTTATTTTCAGCTATGAGTATGGCTGCAATTTCTTTTCTTAATGAAATCACATTGGGCATATTCGTGTATTTGGTAAATCTTTTCAAGCCCATTAACATCATTCGCTGCTCATCTCCTTCAGCAAAATAGATAATGGCTTCTTTTCCCTTTTCATTGATGATACCAACAGCATTACTTAGATTCAATCTGGCCATGGCAATTTGGCCCTTTGCAGCTTCTTCAGATGAAAGTGATACTACTTTTTCTGCCTTTAAGATGGCACTCTCGGCCATATAAATTTCAATCAATATTTCTGCGGCGGCCAATATAAGTTGTTGGTGTTCCTCTAATTCCATACCAAAGGTCTGAACGGCTTTTCCGGCGATCATTAAAAAAGATTTCTTCAATTTCCCGATCGTTTCTTTTTCTTCTGAAAACAGATCAGAATAATCTGGTGTGTCAAAGGAAGGAATTTCCATCAAACTTTTTCCAACTGCTGTGGCAGGTGTCAATAAATCAATATCTCCTTTAAATGCCTTTTTCAAAAGCATTCCAACAGTTAATAACCTGTTGATTTCATTGGTGCCTTCATAGATTCTGGTGATTCTCGCATCTCGCCAGGCTGCTTCCATAGGAGTGTCTTTGGAAAAGCCCATGCCACCAAAAATCTGGATTCCTTCATCCGTTACGAACTGAGATGTTTCTGAACCATATACCTTTAAAATGGCAGCCTCAATCGCGTATTCACTAAACGCCTCCAGCTCGGCATCCTGATGAGTTTTTCCGCCGGCTAATAAGTCATCAATATAATTTTGAATGTCTTTAGCAGCTCGGTATGATCCTGCATCAGTAACAAACGTTCTTGTTCCCATTTCAGCAATTTTAGCCTGTACGGCGCCAAAACTAGAAATAGCTTTTTTAAATTGAATTCTTTCGTTTGCGTATTTGATTCCTTCAGTCAATGTCCGTCTACTGGCATCTAAACAGGCCGCGGCCAGCTTTATTCTTCCAACATTTAAAGAGTTAAGAGCTATTTTAAATCCTTTTCCTCTTTCAGACAGCATGTTTTCAACAGGAATTTTCGTGTCATTAAAAAATACCTGTCGGGTAGAAGAAGAGGTAATACCTAATTTTTTCTCTTCTTCTCCAAACGTTACTCCGTTTGGATTTGCTTTGTCGTATTCTAATAAGAAGCCTGTTATATTTTTATCATCTTCAATTCTTGCAAAAACGATGAAGATTTCTGCAAATCCCGCATTTGAAATCCACATTTTCTGTCCATTGATCAGGTAATGCTTTCCATCGTCTGTCAAAGTAGCTGTTGTTTTACCTGAATTGGCATCACTACCAGCGCCTGGCTCAGTTAAACAGTACGCTCCAAATTTTTCACCTGCTGTAAGAGATGGAAGGTATTTTTGTTTTTGTTCTTCAGTACCATATAAGAATATGGGCATCGTACCAATTCCTGTATGAGCCCCATAAGCTGTTCCTAAAGATCCGGAAGCTGCTGATATATAATCCGTTACTAACATGGTAGACACAAATCCCATTCCGATTCCTCCATAGACTTCAGGAATTGAAACTCCAAGAAAGCCCATTTCACCAGCCTTTCTCATTAATTCTTCCGTTAAGGCATAATCCTTTTCTTCAAAACGCTCTTTAATAGGCCAAACTTCACGGTCTATGAATTCAATAACAGCATCCTTCATCATATTTTGCTCTTCACTGAATTGTTCGGTAATAAAGACATCTTCTTTTGCGACTTCTCTTACGAGAAATTCTCCTCCTTTTATAGCTTCCATAATTTTTTTCACTTTAATAACTGATTGGGTTCATATTTTATTTCAATAATTCATACACTCCAGCCGCACCTTGACCGGTTCCTACACACATGGTAACAACTCCATATTTTTGTTTTCTTCTTCTCATTTCATTAAAGAGTTGCACCGATAATTTTGCTCCGGTACAACCTAAAGGATGCCCTAAAGAAATGGCGCCTCCATTTACATTCACGATGTCTGGATTTAATCCGAGTTCCTTTATGACCGCTAAAGATTGTGATGCAAACGCTTCATTTAATTCGAACAAATCGATATCATTTAATGTTAAGTTTGCTTGTTGAAGTGCCTTGGGAACGGCAGCCACTGGCCCGATACCCATAATTCTTGGCTCAACTCCTACAGCAGCAAAACTTACCATTCGGGCAATGGGCTCCAAATTAAGTTCCTTCACCATGTCTTCACTCATTACGAGCACAAAAGCAGCTCCATCACTCATTTGAGATGAATTTCCTGCGGTTACGCTTCCCTTGTTCGCAAAAACCGGTCTTAATTTTGCCAATGCCTCAACAGAAGTGCCTCTTCTTGGACCTTCATCTGTTTTCGCCACATAATTTCTTACGGATCTTTTGCCATTTTTGTCCAGAAAGATCTGCTCCACGTTGATAGGCGCTATATCCTCATCAAAAATGTTATTATCCAGCGCATTCAGGGCCTTCATATGAGAGTTATACGAGAAAAGATCCTGATCCTCTCTACTGATTTTATATTGTTCCGCCACAGCTTCTGCAGTTAAACCCATGCCCCAATAATAATCTTCGTGCCCTTCCTTGGCCGATTTATAATTAGGAACTGGTCTGTAACCACCCATTGGGATATAGCTCATGCTTTCAACACCTCCAGCGACGATACAATCCGCCATGCCGGCCTGAATCTTTGCAGTTGCCATACTAATGGTTTCTAGGCCTGAAGCACAATAGCGATTCACGGTAACACCGGCAACATCATTTGATTTAGTTCCCATTAAAGAAATCAATCTTCCCATGTTTAAACCTTGTTCGGCTTCCGGCATCGCGTTCCCTACAATCACATCGTCAATTCTCTTGACATCTAATTCAGGAACTTGTTTTAATAAATGTTCTATGGTTTCAGAGGCAAGTTCGTCCGGCCTTTTAAAACGGAAAGTACCTCTGGGAGCTTTACCGACGGCTGTTCTGTATCCTTGTATGATATATGCTGTTTTCATATTCTAATTTCTTAATGGTTTTCCTGTTTTCAAGGTGTGCTCAATGCGTTCTAAAGTTTTACGTTCTGTTAATAAAGAAAGAATGGCTTCCCTTTCAAGGTCTAATAGGTATTGTTCTGATACCATCGTTGGTTCTGACAGATCACCTCCGGCCATCACATAGCCTAATTTATTAGCTATTTTTTTGTCATGTTCAGATGCGTAACGTCCTTTTTCCAAACTATCTGTACCCACTAAAAACATTCCTAAAGCCTGTTGACCTAAAACTTTTATATCTTTTTTGACAGGTTTGGTATATCCGTCTTCCAACATTTGCAAGGCGTGTCGTTTTGCCGTTGCAATTTGTCTGTCGGCATTGACCACTACAATATCTTTTCCTTTCATAAAATAGCCCAAATCAAAGGCTTCTTCAGCAGAAGTTGCCACCTTGGCCATGGCAATATTTATAAAGGCATCTCTAAGTCTGTTTAACTTTACATCATCTTTTACCCAAAGTTCAGAGACTCTTTTCGTTACCTCTTTGGTTCCTGCACCTGCAGGAATGATACCAACACCAAATTCAACCAATCCGGTATATGTTTCTGCGGCTGCAATCACTTTATCAGCATGCAAGCCCATTTCACATGCACCTCCAAAGGTCATTCCTCTTGGTGTTATCAGGGTAGGGACAGCGCTGTACTTTAATCTCATCACCGTATTTTGGAACATTCTTGTTGCCATCGATAATTCGTCATATTCTTGCTCCACGGCCAGCATAAAGGCCATTGCTAAATTGGCACCCACCGAAAAATTAGCCGCCTGATTCCCTAGAATAACAGCTTCATATTCCTGTTCCGCCAAATCAATTCCTTTATTGATCGCCTGAAGAACTCCACTACCTATTGTATTCATTTTAGACTGAAATTCAACGTTTAAGACCCCATCACCTAAATGTTGAATCGAAGCTTCCTTATTAGACCAAATTGTCTTTGACTCTCTAATATTGTCTAAAATGATAAAGGCATCTTGTCCGGGAATTTTGGTTGATTCTTTTGTGTCAACATCATAATAAAATTTAGATCCATTGTTGATACTATAAAAAGAATCATTTCCATTTGTCAGCATATCGGTTACCCAACTGTTTGGAGCGTAACCTTCTTTCTTCATCATTTCAATTCCTTTGGCAACCCCAATAGCATCCCAAATCTGAAAAGGTCCATGTTCCCAGCCGAACCCGGCCTTCATGGCATCGTCAATTTTGTATAATTCGTCTGTAATTTCAGGAATACGATGAGAAAC
>NZ_JBPCUJ010000100.1:0-31026 GCF_051011215.1 Lutimonas sp. | reverse complement strand
AATGCTTTGATTATAAAAACCGGGCAAATTTAAGTATTTTTTTCAAACTACAGATGTTATTCTTTATAAGAATCTTGTGAGCATGACTGCTCTCACAATATTACAAAAAAAAATACTATTCGCTAATCCCCTCTAAATCAAACAAAAAGCAATAATCTCTGGTAACTTCCTTCAGGGCGTCAAACCTGCCTGAGGCTCCACCATGACCTGTTTCCATATTTGTGTATAAGAGCAACTGATTCTTATCTGTTTTATTTAACCTCAATTTTGCGACCCATTTTGCAGGCTCGAAATATTGTACCTGAGAATCATGCAATCCTGTGGTCACCAGCATATGGGGGTAGTCATGTTGCTTTACATTGTCGTAAGGTGAATACGAGAGCATGTATTGATAAGATTCTTTTTGCTTCGGGTTTCCCCATTCATCAAACTCTCCGGTGGTTAACGGAATACTCTCATCCAGCATGGTAGTCACCACGTCTACAAAGGGTACGGCAGCAATAATTCCATTAAAAATTTCAGGACACAAGTTGATGACTGCTCCTACCAGCAAGCCTCCGGCGGATCCCCCTTCGGCATACAAATGTTTTGCTGAAGTATACTTATGAGCTATGAGGTGCTTTGCAGCATCGATAAAATCATAAAAAGTATTCATTTTTGTAAACATCTTTCCATCATCATACCAGCTTCGCCCCAGGTATTCCCCGCCACGAATATGAGCAATGGCGTATACAAAACCTCTATCCAGCAAACTCAGGCGTACAGAACTAAATCGGTCACTTACAATGCTTCCATAGGAGCCATAGCCATAAAGTAACAGAGGCGTATTTTCATCGATAACCGTTTTCTTGTTATACACCAATGAAATAGCCACCTGCTTTCCATCTCGTGCTTTGGCCCAGACACGTTCGCTATTATAGTTTTCTTTATCAAAGTTACCTCCCAGCACCTCTTGCTCCTTCTTCACCTCTTTCGAACGATCATCTACATTAAAATCAATGACTGAATTAGGTGTTGTCAGGGAATTATAACTGTACCTGATCACATTGGTATCAAATTCGGGGTTATTATAAACGGAAGCTGAATAGGTTTCTTCTTCAAAAGGCAGGTGATAATCATCGCTGCCATCCCATTTCCGAATTCGAATCTTGTTCAATCCATTATGCCTTTCTTCAAGTACCAAAAAGTTCTTAAATATCGAAATATCTTCCAGTAAGGTATCCTCTCTATGGGGAATGACCTCCTCCCAATATTCCTTTGACGTTTTACCAATAGGCGCCTTCATCAATTTAAAATTAAGCGCATGATCCCGGTTTGTCAAGACATAAAAATGCGCTCCATAATGGGCAATACTATATTCAAGATTTTTTTCTCTGGGATGTACGATCATAAATTCACCATTTGGATCATTGGCATCCAAATACCTGTATTCAGTAGAAAGGGTGCTGTAGGATCCAATAATAATAAATCGTTTGGATTTCGATTTGTAGGCAAAGGTCCAAAAAGCTTCATCATTTTCCTCAAAGATTAGCACATCTTCACTTACCTCTGTTCCTAAAACATGTTTGTATATTTTGTCACTGCGCAGGGTCATAGGATCCTTCCTGGCATAAAAAACCGTTTTATTATCATTGGCCCAGGCCGTACTCCCTGTGGTGTTTTTAATGATTTCCGGATAGAGCGCACCAGTTTCAAGGTTTTTGAACTGGATGTCATACTGTCTTCTGCTAACGGTATCCACACCAAACGCAGCCACTTTATTCGATTGATTGACATTCAATCCGGTAAGGGCATAATACTCATGACCCTCCGCCAGGTTATTCACATCTACAATAATTTCTTCTTGGGCATCGAGACGCTCTTTTTTCCTCGTATACAATGGATACTGCTTTCCAGTCTCGTACTTGGTAATGTAATAATATCCGTTTTTCTTGTATGGAACCGATTCATCATCCTCCTTAATTCTGGACTTCATTTCTTCAAACAGATCTTCCTGAAATTTTTTGGTATGACCTGTAACATGATGATAGTAGTCGTTTTCCGCATTTAAGTAGTCAATTACCTTCGGGTTTTCCCGCTCGTTTAACCAGTAATAATCATCAACCCGAACATCTCCGTGAATTTCCATTTTTTTTGGAATTCTTTCTGCTGTTGGAGGAATCATCTCCTTTTTCGACATATTTGTTTCTTTCATGTTTAATGACAATTCTTTTTCACGGGGATTGCAAAAGTAAGAGATAATATTATGGTAACCACAATTAATTTATTTGATTATAGATAAATAGGTATTGCATTAATCCTTAATTTTGTTTCTCCTTTGACGGGGAAAAATATCAATTTAATTTTAAAAAATCAGATCATGTTTGGAGATATGCAGGGAATGATGGCCAAATTACAGGAAGCACAGGCCAAAATAGAAGAAACAAAGAATCGTTTAAATTCAGTGATGGTAGATGGCGATGCCGGGAATGGGATGGTCGTTGTAACTGTAACGGCAAACAGAGAGGTTAAAAACATTGCCATTGATGACCAGTTATTAGAAGATAAAGAAGCCTTGGAAGACTATCTGATTCTTGCCCTGAACAATGCAATAGACAAAGCCAATAAAATTAATGAATCAGAAATGGCAGCAGCGGCCAAAGGTGGTATGCCAGATATCCCAGGCATGGACATGTTCAAATAAGTCTTTTTTTACACATTATCTTTCATCAGTTCGTTTTGAAGCACATGAGAAGTGATTAAATATTGCGCTGCAATATAGGTAATCATAATACTTACCGGGTAAAACGACTGTTCTTCAAAGAATTTATTGAGTGCAATCATACTATCCGAAATAATAAATAGTACCGCTCCTTGCAGCAGTAGTAAATTGTACCCGTTTTTTTCATTCAGGTACTTTAATAAAGATACCATTCCAAATACAGAAATAACAAAACCATAGATGCTCACGGGTATCAATAACTCATTCAGGTTTGGTTTCAAAATGGAAATTAAAACACTGAAAAACAATAGAAATGGCAGGATGGAAACCAGTTTATGCTTCCCGCTCGCTTCCCCCAGTCCTTTTGAAAAAATCAATACGTAGATGAGCTGTGTGATCAGAAAGGCTCCTATTCCAAAGATGAAATAATTTACCTTATCGAGCAATAGAACATCTCCTACAAAAGAAAAAACAAGTGCGATGACAAATAACTTATTGACACCTGAACTCTTTGTAAGGTACCAGGCCAGTAAAGAAGGAATGATCAGTGATTTACAGATCATTTGAAGAAAGGAGTTCTCCAAATAGATCGCAACAATATCTCCCACAGATACCAGGAAAAATAGCATTAAAAAAGGCTTGGACAATTTCGTTTTACTCATGGTTTCTTAATATTCTGGTATCAGACATTTTTCGGATCGTTCCAAAAGTAGCGGTTTTAATCCGATTAATAAGGATTGTTTCATCATTTTAGAATTTGGAGAATGACATTCCAAACAAGCTCCAACCCTCAAAATATTTTGTTGTTCTTTCAAATTGAAGGGTCTGAAATCAGAGCGGGTTGACAAACGTGCTGCATTGGATTCTATCAAAAAAGGAATCCAGGCATCTTCAGGCAATTGATCATTTGAATTCAATTCATAAGCTGGTTCAAATGCCCATACGGCTTTACTGTTTTTAATGGAATAAACCAGGTTTCCTTTCCCATAACCAATGGCTTCCGGGTCGGAATGGCAAGATGTACAACTTCGCGCTTCTCTCTGGATGGTATGCGGTGCGTTGGAAGCATACAACCTGTCAAATGATTCATTTTTAGGCGAGTCATCCGGGTGATTCGAATCATCAATGGACAGGATCATACCGGGTATCGCCGGTTCAATTTCTCGCTTGCCTTCCTTCTCTCGTACTCCCATTGCAGGCAGACTTGTTTCAAATTCATAAACGTGCTCTATCCAGGTACCTTTCACCAGTTTTTCATCCAGGAGGTCATAGCCTTGTTGACGGGTATCATAACTGTTATGACAACCAATGCACTTTGGTGCCCAACCCGAATGGCAAGAAGCACAGCTCAAGGATTGATGCGCTGCATCCTTTGCACATTGTGCACCTTGTTTGACCACCTCATGTTCTTTTCCGTCTTTTTTTCCTATTAAACGCAGGACTCCATTTTCATCCAAATAGGTGTTAACCAGCGGATGACCATCTGCTTTACTTACCAAGATTGGATGATCAAAATGCGTATAACCCCTATGCATAAAAACCAATGCAGATTCTGCATCCAGTTCATCATAGGGAATCGTTTTTGGACTGTTTTTATAATGACAGTCCGCACATTCCAGTTTTACAGCATCCTCTTCATGCGTATAGTCAATGCCATCTCCCATAACTTCATGAGAACTATGGCAATCAATGCATAATAATCCTTTGGAATGATGTACATCAGCACCTTTAAATTCATAGATTCTTTTGTCTTCAAACATCTTATATGCACCTGACGCAGGCAATTCGTCTAACAAGGTCTCGTGCCAGCCCATATAATTAGTAGAAATTCTGCTGGAACGGCTATGACACCCAAAACAATGGGTATCATTCATAAATACATCAGTCGATGGATGTATTTGAGTTAATTGAGTCTTTCCGGAATTTAAGTAGGTTGTGAGTTCCTTTGCTGCCTGATCAGAATAATTTAAATGACATGCATTGCAACCTCCTCCCCTGCTCAGTTCCGTAATTGCGCCAAATTCACTTTTCTTTTTGCCCAAATGACAATTGGCACATAAATTTCTGAGATGCTCGTCCGAGGCTGTATGTGCCAGTTCACGAATATCAAAATGATGATCAGGACTGTCTGTTTCGCCAAATATGTATTTATCAACGGCCACCAAACCACTATTTGTCGTCATCAAAGAATGTTGAATTTTTTCCAGTTCCTGAGGATGGCATTTACCACAAGTCAATTCAGCGTCTTCCAAATTCCCCGGAATAAGTACCATCTGCCGATGCGAAATATCTTTATCCGAGGAAGAAGCATCTCCTAAATGACAGACTACGCAGCCGATTTGCTTTGGATCGTGGTAGGCTGAAAATCCCTGCATTTCTTTATGGCAGTCAATACAGGACTCCTTGGCGACATCTATCTTGATATAGGCTTCAGAAACCTCGTTACCGTTATTTTCCATAACGAAAAGCTTCAGTCCCAACCACGTAATTAGCAACAAAAATATAAGCAAAAATGCCCAGGTACTTTTCGATTGTATTTTGTGATTTGACATCAGTCCTAGATTTTAAACAAAATTACGACCCAGCGAGATTGAAAAATATGAGTAATGACATGTTTTTTCTGTTCCTATGTGACCGGAGTCACAATTCAATATGACTTTTATCATCAAAACAACTCTTGTTCACCTCTAATTTTACACCAAACATAGAGCCTGTTGAATACAGTCTTTTTGTTTGAACAATATAAAAAGAACAACATGGGTAACTCAAGAAGGTCATTTATTAAAATATCTGCGCTCAGTGCAAGTGGCATTGCACTTACTTCAACGGCGCTCGGTGCCCTGCCTTCAAATCCTCTCAACGGAAAAGAAGGTGCCGGCATTCCATTAAAAAGAGCGGCTACCTACTGCGAGGTCTGTTTCTGGAAATGTGCAGCATGGGCCTATGCAGACCAAGACAACAATATTCAAAAAATTATTGGCAATCCTAAGGATCCACATTGTTACGGACGCCTTTGCCCACGAGGAACCGGAGGCCTGGGCATGTACAGTGACAACGACCGGCTAAAAACGCCTTTAATCAGAACCAAAATAAACGGAGAAGATACCTTTAGAAAGGCTAGCTGGGAAGAAGCCCTCGATCTGGTTGCAAAAAACATGCAACAAATTAAAGATGTCTATGGCTCCGAATCAATGGCACTAATTAAACACGGCTCTCCGGGAAGTCACCTTGAACATCTTTTCAAAGCCTACGGTTCTGATACCATCGCCGAGCCTGCATATGCACAATGTCGCGGACCCCGTGAAACAGGTTTTGGTTTGACCTATGGTTCATGGGTGGGTTCACCCGAACCCACAGATATCAGAGATACCAAATGCCTTGTTCTAATCGGTTCTCATATTGGAGAAAATATGCACAATAGCCAGGTACAGGAAATGTCTGAGGCCATAGATAAAGGTGCAAGTATTATCACCGTTGATCCAAGGTGCTCCACAGCGGCCAGTAAATCTCAGCATTGGTTGGCCATTAAACCATCCACTGATATGGCATTATTGCTTTCCTGGATGCACGTTTTGATTTATGAAGACCTTTACAATAAAGAGTATGTTGAAAAATATGGGCATGGATTTGAGGCCTTGAAAAAACATGTAAAATCATTTACCCCTGAATGGGCTTATGGAATTACAACCATCAAACCCAGTGAAATAAGAAAAACTGCACAGATCATGGCTGCTGCAGCTCCGTCGGCCATTATTCATCCTGGCAGACATGTAACCTGGTATGGCGATGATGCGCAACGAGAACGTGCCATCGCTATTCTCAATGGCCTTTTAGGTTCCTGGGGGAATCGTGGAGGATTCTATTTTAAAGAAAAAATCAAAGTTCCTGCTTATCCGCATCCACCTTATCCACATCCAAAATGGGGCTGGAAAGAAATTGGAGAAAAATATCCTTTTGCGGAAATGGGTAATACGACAGAAGTTATAAAGGCATCCATCCCAAAGGAACAACAAAAATACCCTGTAAAGGGATGGTTTGTAGCTGGCACAAATCTGGTTACTTCAGTGCCTCAACGAGCATTAATTGAGGAAGCCATGAATGCGCTGGATTTCATGGTCGTCATGGATACCATGCCGATGGAGATCACAGGATATGCAGATGTGATTTTACCTGAATGCACCTATCTGGAACGGTATGATGGCATCAGGTCTGCCACTAACAGAGAACCTTCCATCGCCTTGCGGTCCCCTGTCGTAGCTCCTAAATATGAATCCAAACCGGCCTGGTGGATGGCCAAAGAAATTGGCAACCGTTTGGGACTGCAGGACTATTTTGACTATGATGATTTTGAGCAAGTAATTTCCTGGCAACTAGAAAAAATGGGGAGTTCATTGGAAGAAATGAAAAAAATTGGTGTCAAAAATTTTAAAAGAAAATCCGGCTCATTATACCTTAAAAAAGGAGCGGCTTATGAGTTTCCGACACAAAGTGGGAAAATTGAATTTTACTCAGATGAGTTAGCCGCACTCGGCCTACCTGCAATGCCCGAATACACGGCACATGATAGCCCGGAACCAGGTTTTTACCGTCTAAATTATGGCCGTTCACCCATGCACACATTTAGTCGAACAATCAACAATCCAAACCTAAGCGATCTCACTGATGAAAACACCCTTTGGGTAAACCCAAAAGTTGCCCGTTTGGAAAATCTAAAAAACGGACAAGCCGTCTGGCTCGAAAATCAGGATGGCGTGCTCTCGACTTTTCCGATTAAAGTAAGGGTGACGGAAAGAATCAGATGGGATTCAGTCTACATGTACCATGGTTTTGGGCATGCCAATAAGAAATTAAGTCGGGCGCATGGAAAAGGAGCGAGCGATACAGAACTCATCACCCGAATATCTGTCGATCCATTGATGGGCGGTACAGGTATGAGAGGAAATTTTGTAAAAATTTTAATTGAGAACCCAGCTAAAGAGGTATTGATATGAAATATGCCATGGTCATAGACACGTTAAAATGTGTTGGATGCAGCGACTGCGTTGTTGCCTGTCAAACCGAAAATAAAGTGCCCATCGGATACTGTCGTGACTGGGTTACTGAATCGGTCAACGGTACCTATCCACAGGTCGAAATAGAACTAAAATCAGAAAGGTGTAATCAATGTGAAAATGCGCCTTGTGTAAGATGCTGCCCTACTGGTGCGAGCCACAAAGCAGAAGGCGGCATTGTTTTGGTGACCGCGGATGAGTGCATTGGTTGCGGCGCCTGTATCGCCTCCTGCCCTTACGATGCGAGATACCAGCACCCTGATGGATATGTTGATAAATGTACATTTTGCGCACACAGACTAAAAGAAGGGCAAGACCCTGCCTGTGTTTCCGTTTGCCCTACAAAGTGCATGTATTTTGGAGACATCGATGATCCTACCAGTAAAGTTTCATCACTACTGGCTTCGAGGAAATTTAAAGTACTGGCTCCCGAAGCCGGAACAAAACCCAACGTTTATTATTTAATCTGAACTGAAAAATCATGCAAGAAGAACTATTTATAAGCGGACGAAATATCCCCAAAATAGACCCAACATTGGAAGTGTGGCACTTTCCTATCTCTCTGTATCTCTTTTTAGGAGGTATGGCAGCAGGAATTATATTCTTTGCCTCCTTGTTCACCATACTAAAACGCGAGAAACAGGTGCAAACAGCTATCAAACCTGCCATGATTGTTGTCCTTTTTGCATTAAGCATCGGACTCATTGCACTGTTCTATGACCTCACACATAAATTATATGTGTGGCAACTGTACACCACCATTCGACTGGAATCACCCATGTCATGGGGTGCCTGGGTCTTACTTTTTGTTACCATTGCGTCATTTTTATGGGTGTTTAGTTATTTTTCAGAGATCTTTCCGAAATGGAGTCTTAAAAACAAGTTCTTAAAAAATATTGAATCATTTCTGATAAAGAACAGAAGAAATCTGGCTCTTTTATTGTTGCCTCTTTCCTTAATTCTAGGTATTTATACCGGAATTCTTTTATCGGCTTTTAATGCAAGACCGTTATGGAACAACGCTATACTAGGACCTCTTTTCCTAATCTCGGGGCTTTCGACAGGAGCCGCATGTATTATATTATTCTCTAAAAGCCATGCCGAACGTACACTCTTCAGTAAAATTGATCTTGCATTGATCATTATTGAACTGGCTCTTATCGTTCATATGATCATGGGAATGTACGCAGGATCCGCAGTGCAGCTCGAAGCACTTGACATTCTCATCGGAGGAGAATATACCGTCATGTTCTTTGTATTTGTCATTATTCTTGGCCTGATCTTTCCTGCCATTTTAGAAGGTATTGAACTCCTAGGCTATAAGGTTCCCGTAATTATTCCCGCTGTTCTCATTCTAATTGGAGGGCTCATTTTTCGAATGGTCATGATCGAGGCAGGACAACTAACCAGATACTTATACTAAGCATATGGAAACATCAAATCAAAATAACAGACATATCTACTGGAACCCCTATTTTGGTGGCTTTCTGTTGGGTCTGCTCATCATCTTTACTTTCTACATTACCGGGAGAGGTCTTGGTGCCAGTGGTGCCGTAAAAAGTACTGTGGTTACAGTTGTTAACCAAGTGTCTTCTGAACACACCGAAAACAACGCCTACTATCAAAAATTCTTAAAACCTGAAACGTCCCCCATGAATAATTGGCTGGTATTCGAAGCCCTTGGCGTGATTCTGGGTGCATTTTTATCAGGAGCCATAACTGGTCGTATCAAATTAAAAACACAGCACTCCCCAAAAATCACTGCAAAGAGAAGATTGCTGTTTGCTTTAATAGGAGGATTACTTTTTGGTTTTGGAGCCCAAATAGCAAGAGGTTGTACCAGTGGAGCTGCCTTAAGTGGTATCTCGGTATTGGCCACAGCCGGATTTATCAGTATGCTTTCCATCTTTGGCACCGGATACTTAGTAGCCTATTTCTTTAGAAAAAACTGGATTTAATTAATATTGAAAACTATGGGACCGATCATACCAAATGAACTAATACCTGCAGAATGGAATTTCGTAATAGCAATTCTGATTGGAATCGCTTTTGGATTCATCATGGAAGCTTCCGGGTTTTCCTCTTCAAGAAAACTAGTTGGTGTTTTCTATGGATATGATTTTGCTGTGCTGAAAGTATTCTTAACTGCTACCCTTGTTGCCGTCATTGGTCTGCACTACATGGATTATTTACATTGGATAAACATGGATCAGCTATTTGTTCAACCGACCTATTTATGGCCTGCCATCGTTGGTGGCTTCATCATGGGGATCGGATTTCTTGCCGGAGGGTTTTGCCCTGGAACAAGTTTATGCGCTGTTGGTATTGGAAAAATTGACGGCATTGTATTTACCCTGGGGCTCTTTACCGGAATCTTAGCGTTTTCTGAATCTTTCGAATGGTTGAAGCCCTTTTATGAAGGATCATTTCTCGGCCATATCACGTTGGATGAAAGCCTGAATATGTCACCTTACCTGATCATTTTCATATTCACAATTGTGTCAATTATCGCCTTCTTCCTATCAGATCTTATAAGAAAACGAGTCGATAAAATTTTTTATTAAACTGAGTCATTATGTCAACAAGTTATAAAACAAAAAAAATCGTAGCGAAAAGAAGTTATCAATTCTTGGCTGTGCTGCTGCTCATCTTGGCAGGGACATTATTATTCCTTCCCAAGAATCAAAAACAAGAAGGTATTTCTCCTGAACTGTTTGTAAAAAACATACTGAGTACCGAACGATACATTGGACCCGATGTGCTTGCAGACAGAATGATCAATGAAGATCCTGTCTTGTTATTGGTTGACACAAGAACTTTTGAAGAATATCAGACCTTTAGCCTGCCCAATGCCATAAACATTCCCCTTACTGAAATTTTTAGTGAAGAATTAAATCCTTATCTGAATCAGGATATCTACGACGTGGTATTATTTTCAAATGATAATTTTACAGCGGATCAGGCCTGGATGTTATGCAATCGCATGTCTTACCAGCGACTTTATGTATTGCAAGGAGGTATAAATGCCTGGTTTGAAACCATCATTCATCCTGAGGCTCCGGCTCAAACCATGTCGCAGGAGGCCTTTGACCTGTATTCCTTCAGACGCGCTGCCGGCTCCTATTTTGGGGTAGCCAACGACACGCTTGAAATTGAAATAAAACCGACAAAAGCAACTCCCGTTAAAAAAGTGGTTACAAAACCCAAGAAGAAGAAAAGAATGCCTGAAGGTGGTTGTTAATTTCTCTTGGTCAGGATTAGTTTAATATGATAATAATATGAAAGAATTAGAAAAAACAAAACGAATCTCCATTTCAGCCACCTTATTTCTATTGGTCGTTGTTATTAGTTTGCTAACCTTCAAAAAACCTGAATTTGTATTCAGCCATAAAGCTGACAAGGTACTTGAATATACCGCCAGTAATTCACATGTAATTTCATTGGCTGACTATACCGTTCTTGACAAGACATCCTTTGTACTGCTCGATGTAAGAAATAGTTATGACTTTGCGAAAGGTCATATGGATCAAGCCATTAATATTCCGACAAATCAACTGCTTGATAAAAAGAAGTTGTTGGAATTAAGCCCTGAACCAGGTTCCCAACATCTTATTATTTATGGAAAAAATCCGGAGCAGGCAAATGCCGCCTTATTTCTATTGTATCAATTAGGTCAGGAAAATAGTAACGTATTGAGTATAACGACTCGTTATGATGATAAACAATTTCATATGCAGCCTGTTCAAGTAGGCAAGGCCAGCTTAGATTATGCATCTGACATGAAAAAAGCTCAAATTCAGCCTGTCAAAAAAATTCAGCCTAAAAAAGTGATAAGGCCTAAAAAGACAAAAGTAATTCCCAAACCGAAAAAGAAGAAGAAAATGCCGGAAGGAGGTTGTTGATTTCTTATCTCAGCAAGCTACTTCCGTGAGTTAGTTGATTGTTTTGTTCAGAGTCCCTCGTTCATTCGAGGGACTCATTTTTTATATATTATTCTGTTCATTTGACGTCTTTTTAAAAATTTTCAAGAATTTAATTTTGATAAAATGGTGGATTAAAGCCATTAAATACCTGTGTAAAAAAGAAGGCGTTCTACCCTGTCTAATTCCATCCGAATTGTTTCAAGAATATCATCACAACTAACTGTTAACAAGGCAATTAAACAACATCAAACAACAACATCATATTGTTATAATAGTTGCCAAAAAATGTGACAAATGATACAGAGTAAACTCATTATGTATTAACAATTCATGAGAAATATCATGTAAATCTGTCGGCTCTAAAATTATTTTTAAAGCAAGTAAAAACAGATAAACAATTGAATTTTAAAATTTTACATTATGAGAAAACTATCAATTATTCTCGTTTTATTAATCCTACCTGCCTCGATACTGGTAAGTAGTTTTAAAACTCCAAGTACTAGTACAATAAACAACACTAATCCACCATCTGAATTTGAAACCCTTTTAAATTACTTAGAAACCAACAGGGATTTTATTAATACAGACGCAGCACCTGCCCTGATACCGGCAGATGAGGTTAAAAAAAATCTGAAAAATCCGAAATATCTTCTTATAGATATTAGAAGCGCGAGTTGGTTTGAATATGGTCATATTAAGAATGCGACAAATGTTCAACCTTCAGATCTTTTAAACCATTTCGAAAAGAGTATTGTTCCCTCCGAGTTTGACAAGATTATTTTGATCTGCTATTCAGGGCAGTCTGCTGCGTATTTTACAAGCTTATTGAGAATTGCGGGTTATGACAATACCTATAGTATGAATTGGGGAATGAGCTCATGGAGAGTTGATTTTGCAGAAAACTCCTGGCTAAAAAACACCTCCGATGATTTTTCTTCAAAACTTGAGCAAACAACTCATGATAAGGCCACCAAAGGAGACAGACCAGAAGTAACCACAGGAAACACTGATGCTGAGGCCATTCTAAGAGCAAGATTGGAAATTGCTTTTGCAACACCTTATAAAGAGTCGATTGTAAAATCTTCCAATGTATTTGAGAGCCCCAACGATTTTTATATCGTCGATTATAATGGTGCTGAAAGATATGCCAAAGGGCATATTCCAAATGCAAAACAATATGATCCACAGGGGTCATTGCGTTCATCAGCGGATCTCTTCACGCTTCCTACAAATAAAAAAGTACTGGTGTATGGCCCAACCGGGCAGGAAACTGCTTATGTGGTAGCCTATTTAAATGTACTGGGATATCAGGCAGGAAATTTAGCCTACGGAGGTAATAGTTTCATGCACAAACAACTAAAAGATAATGACTGGGAATCTTTCAGCAAGAAAGAGGTCAACATGTATCCTGTTATCGAATAATTACAACTCAACATATTTTCTAATAAACAAATGATTATGAAAAAAATAAATTTAATCGTAGTAGCATTATTATGCGTTCCTGTGTTCCTTTTAAGTTCTTGTGACAGAGGTGATGATATCAATCCTGAAAACCCAATCTTAAAGCCTGCCTTTGAGGTGATGACCGATTATATGATGGACAATGATCTCGATCTTACCAATATACTAAGTGGTCCGGGAGGGGAAGTCAAATTTGTTTCTGGTGCTCCTGCGGCAGCAGATCTAGATGCTTTTTTGAATAAGTACAGTATCCTTGACATACGAAGTCTGGAAGCCTTTAACACCAGCCATATTGAAGGCGCAAAACAAGTGGCTTTTGCAGATATTTTAAAAGAAGCGGATGCCGCCAGCAAACAAGTACTGGTTGTTTGTTATACGGGGCAAACTGCATGTTATGCAGCTTCATTATTACGTATGGCAGGTCATAGCAATGCACAGGCTCTTAAATGGGGTATGTCAGGATGGAATACAGAAACTGCAGGTTCCTGGTATAAAAATACAGGAGACGAAGCAAACGGACATACGAACTGGGCTGCTCATAATGCTCCAGACGCCCTTACTTTTGAAGACCCAGTATTTGATATTTATTCAACCGATGGTGCTGAAATTCTTAGACAAAGGGTCGAGGCAGTCATTGAAGCAGGATTTAAAACCGCCAAGGGTACAGATGTTTTAAACAGTCCAGACAATTACTTTATCAATAATTACTTCAGTGATACAGATTACGGCAATTTTGGTCATATCAACGATGCCTACAGAGTAAAAGAAGAATTAAAACTTGATGGAGGTGGTTATAAAGGGCTGGACTCAGATCCAAATGCAAAAGTAATCACCTACTGTTATACAGGTCAAACTTCAGCCGTAATTACTGCATGGCTTCAGGTTTTAGGTTACGATGCCTATAGTATGACTTTTGGAATGAATGGAATTTATCATTCAAATCCGGCATGGGGTCCTAATCAATGGGGAGTTGGATCTTCAGTTCCTAAGGAATTACCACTTATCAAAAATTAATCTTCAAATAAGATAACATGAAAAAATTTATTTCGATATTCATCGTACTGATGATTAGTATGCTCACATATCAGGTGCAGGCACAGGGTTGTGATGCGGAGGATCCCAATGACAGTATTGCTCCAGCAAAAATCAAAGTATTCGGTTTTCTACAACCAGAATACAACTATACTCTTTCGGATCCTGCTGAAAGCACCTTCAAATTCAGAAGAGCAAGGCTTGGTGTAAGAGGTCGTGTATTTGATGACTGGTCCTACTATTTTATGCTCGAAACAAGCCCTTTTATTGGTGGCGTAGGTAGTGCCTATCTTATGGACGCCTTTGTGACCTGGGACAAATACAATTGGGCCAGAATCGCGGTTGGTTCATACAAGCAACCTTTTGGACGTGAAGTGCAAACGGCCTGTAATGCCTTAATTACAATTGACCGCGCCATTGTATCAGACCAATTAGTGGTTCCACAGAGAGATTATGGTATCTCCGTTTGGGGTGGCAATGTCAATACCAGACTAAATTATGCGGTAGCTGTTATGAATGGTAGTGGCCTTAACAAAGTAGACAACAATAATAAAAAAGATATTATTGGTAGAGTTACCTATAAGGTTCTTGACTTCATGACCATTGGAGGTAGTTTTAGATATGGTTATCCAAAACTAAACAATGATGAGGACAGCAGAACTACCGTTGGTGGTGAAATACTTTTTGACATCAATAATCTGCATATCCAGGGGGAATATATCTATGACGAGGGTGCCTATGACCCGGGTGCTGACACAGGTTGTGGATCCGAACCTCTTACGTTGGGAGAAAGAAGAGATGGAGCCTACGGTATGATATGGTACGACACCAAATGGAACCTCCAACCAGTTTTTAAATATGAATTCTTTGATCAAGATCTTGATTTAAAAGATGTGCCTTACCGATACAGCGAGAGAATGACCATAGGTCTTAATTACTTCTTTAATAAATCTATTAGACTTCAAGTTAATTATCAGGCTAATATTGAAACTGTCATTAACGAGGACAATGATAAATTCCTGGCACAAATTCAAGTAGTTTTCTAACTATTTATTTGTTTTACTTGAATGTAGTCAGAATCGATTTTGGTGGAAAACTCCTTGGCATTTGTCAGGGAGTTTTTTTTAAGTAATAAATGTTACGGCATGACAAATATCCTATTTATGCATTGAAGATTAGCTTAGTTTTGTGATAATATTGATTTTAAGCGCGCAAAAATGAATACACAAGAAGTTATACTGAGAGAAAAAATAGGAGAATACTATGGCTCTATATTTGAAAAAGAGCTGGTAGAAGAAATCGTCAAAGTCGGATTTATCGATAAGTACAAACACGGTGAGATTTTAGTCGATATAGGTGAGAACATGAGTCATATACCCTTGATATTGAGTGGTGCCGTTAAGATTATCAGAAGAGAAAAAGAAGGTGAGGAATTGGTCTTATACTTCCTTGAAAAAGGCGATACCTGCGCTATTTCATTTATCAATTGTATCAATAGAAAGGAGAGCATATTTAAGGCAGTCGTAGAGAATGATACAGAGGCAATCTTTCTTCCTGTGGAACACGTTGATGATTGGCTTGCGAACTATAAAACCTGGAGACATTATATTATCGACAGCTATCACTTCAGACTCATTGAAATGGTAGAATCTATTGATGGTTTGGCTTTTATGAACATGAACCAACGCCTGTTAAAATATCTGGGAGACAAAGCGAAGATTAACCAGGATGTGAATCTGGATATTACACATCAGGAAATCGCTGACGATTTAAATACATCAAGAGTGGTGGTAACGAGGCTCTTAAAACAGCTCCATAGTGATGGCAAGGTGTACTCAACCAGAAATAAGGTACAGGTTTTAGAATTTTAACGATTCTTATTTGATCATATCTAAATAGTGCTGCTCCGTTATTATGGAAATATCGAGTTTTTCAGCCTTGTCTTTTTTGCTGGGCCCCATGTTATCTCCTGCGATAATAAAACTGGTCTTTTTAGAAATTGATCCGGTCACCTTCCCCCCATTATCCTCAATGGACTTTTTTAATTCGTTCCTGCTGAGTACGTGAAAAACACCTGACACTACAAACACCTTCCCTTTTAATTTCTCAGTATGATCGGCAAACTGCGATTCATCCAGCGCCAATTTCAATCCATAATTTCTAATTCTTTCCACCAATTCTCGATTGCCTTCATCTTCAAAAAAGCTAAGAATACTTCTTGCAATTCGCTCCCCTATCTCATCTACTGCCGTTAGGTCTTCAAAAGAAGCAGTCATTAAAGCGTCAATGTTCTTATAGTGTCTTGCTAATTTTTTAGCCACAGTCTCTCCAACAAAGCGAATTCCAAGAGCGAACAATACCTTTTCAAATGGTATTTGCTTGGAAGCCTCAATCCCCGAAATCATGTTGGCAGCAGATTTTTCAGCCATCCTTTCCAGAGGCATCAATTGCTCTTTCTTGAGTTCATAGAGGTCAGCAAAATTATGAATCAATTCATTTTTAAATAACAACTCTACCGACTCTGCTCCCAATCCGTCAATATTCATTGCTTTTCTGCTGATAAAATGCTGTATACGGCCCGTAATTTGGGTGGGACATCCAAATTCATTTGGACAATAATGTTTGGCATCTCCTTCTTTTCTGACCAATTCAGTCTGACAATCCGGACAATGTGTGATGTACGTGATGGGCATAGCTTCTTTCGATCGAGCTCCAAGATCCACTCCCACAATTTTGGGAATAATTTCACCGCCCTTTTCAACAAATACGCGGTCCAGTAATCTTAAATCAATTTTCTCTATCTGGTCGGCATTGTGTAAGGAAGCTCTTTTAACAATAGTACCCGCCAATTCTACCGGCTCCAGGTTTGCCACTGGGGTAATAGCTCCGGTACGCCCCACCTGATATGTCACTTCGTTTAAAATGGTACTAGCCTGTTCAGCCTTAAATTTATAGGCCAAAGCCCATCGTGGTGCTTTGGCTGTATATCCAAGTTCATCCTGATGAAAAAGACTATTAACTTTAATAACTACCCCATCTGTTTCATAAGGAAGCTCGTGCCGCTTCGTATCCCAATATTCTAAAAATTGAATAATTTCGTCAACATTCTTACATAATTTGATTGTTTTAGGGACTTTAAATCCAAGCTTAGACGCGTACATCAAGGTATCATAATGTGTTGTAAAAGGATTATTGTCGGCAACAACCTGATACAATAAACAGTCCAAGGGTCGATTGGCAACCTCCGCACTGTCTTGAAGTTTTAAACTACCACTGGCCGTATTTCTTGGATTTCTATAAGGATCCTCCCCGGCTTCCAGTCTTTCCGCATTCATCTTTTCAAAACCTGCCAAGGGTAAAATGATCTCTCCCCGTATATCAAATGACCTGAGCCCACCATCTTTTAAAACCAATGGGATAGACCGTATTGTTTTAATATTGGCAGTAACTTCATCTCCCATAAATCCATCCCCTCTTGTGACCGCTCTTTCAAAAGCGCCATCCTCATAAGTCAGATTAATAGAAGCCCCATCGTATTTCAATTCACAGGTAAATTCAAGTTCTACGTCTCCCAGAATTTTCTGAATCCTTGTTTCCCAATCCAAAATATCTTCTTTTGAATAAGAGTTGTCCAAAGAATACATTCTGTTTTTATGCGCAACAGTATTAAAATTTTTGGTGATAGCTCCACCAACTCGCTGACTCGGAGAATTGGGATCATAAAACTCAGGGTGTTTTAATTCCAATGCCTCAAGTTCTTTTAATTTCAGGTCAAAATCATAATCAGAGATCGTCGCTTCATCAAGTACATAATAGCTATAATTATGATTTCTAAGTTCTTGTCTCAGTTCTTTAATCTTATTCTCAATTGCTGTCATCGAATCATACTGTATTTGGAGTTTTAAAAATAGGTCTTTTTTTTAGTTCCACCCATTAAAGAGATTTTATATAACAAAATTATTGAATCCTTATGTTACATAAGTTACTGAAAATAGACACTTTACGCACATTTCTATGACATTGGTCACATTCTGAAAAAAAACCTCGCTCTATCTTTGTCCTATAATTAATAAGACAAATATTATGAAGAAGTTAGTGATTTTAGGAGCCGGAACTGCCGGAACTATGATGTTAAATAAATTACACCATGAATTAGAAAAAGAGGAATGGGAAATCACAATTGTTGATCAATACAAAACACATTATTATCAACCTGGCTTCTTGTTTATACCTTTTGGTATTTATAACAAACGAGATGTGATCAAACCTAAATATGACTTTTTCCCTCCAGGCGTTAATGTGATCTTTAGTCCTATTGACAAAATAGTTGGAGAAGAAAATAAAGTATTGCTCGATGACGGTAAGGTTCTAAATTATGATTTTCTAATCATCGCTACAGGTACTGAAACAAGACCATCGGAAACCGAAGGTCTTCAGGACAAATTATGGTATAAAGATATTTTTGATTTTTATACCGTTGAAGGTGCCGTTGCACTTCAGAAACGATTCAAAGATTGGGAAGGTGGAAAACTCGTCATGTGTATTCCTGAGTTGCCTTATAAATGTCCGGTAGCCCCCATAGAGTTTGTTTGTCTGGCAGAAGCCTATTTTGCAGAAAGAGGCATGCGAGACAAGGTTGATATCACCTATGTCACCCTGATGTCCGGAGCATTTACAAAACCTGTGGCATCGAAGGTACTGGGTGACCTGTTGGAAGAAAAAAATATCAAGGTAGAGGCCGACTTCTATTTGAGCCATGTTGATAATGAAAATAAGAAAATTGTTTCTTACGATGATCGTGAATTGGATTTTGACATCCTTACGATCGTACCTGTAAATATGGGATCAGACATGATTGAAAGAAGTGGTTTAGGAGACGACATGAATTATGTACCCACAGACAAACACACCTTGCAGTCTAAACAATTTGAAAATATTTTTGTGATTGGAGATGCGGCAAATATCCCCACTTCCAAAGCTGGATCAGTAGCGCATTTTGCAGCGGAAATTTTAACTGAAAACTTACTTGCAGCGATGGAAGGCAGAGAATTACCGGCAAAATTTGACGGTCATGCCAATTGTTATATTGAAACAGGATACGGTAAAGGAGCTTTGATCGATTTTAATTACGAAACCGAGCCACTACCAGGTACGTTCCCACTCCCTGGCATTGGGCCATTTGGTCTTCTGAAAAACACCAAAATGAATCATTATGGTAAAATTCTTTTCAGATGGATCTACTGGCACATTTTACTGAAAGGAAAAGAACTACCCATCGAGGCTGATATGACCATGGCCGGTAAAAAAAGAGTGACGGTATGAAAACGATAGTAGAAGATACAAATGTTCAAATGCAGATAGATGCACTTGATAAAAAAATGGACCTGATACTGGGCTATGTACAACAGCAAAATCTGCAAACCAAAATGGTGGAAGATCTTGTAAGTGACCTGAGTATTGTTGGAAAAGATGCCTATGATTCGACGGTGGCAGAACTTGACAAAAGACAAGTGGAACTGGATCCTTCTGAATTGACTGGACTTGCCGTATCCTTTTTAAGAAATGTCGGTAATATTAAGACTGTCATGGACACCTTGGAAATGGCAGTTGATCTGGGAAAAGAAGTAGGCCCTATTGCAAATGAGGTGATCATTGATTTTACCAAACAAATGCATTCACTAGAGCAAAAAGGATATTTCGATTTTATTAGAGAGATAGGACCTGTAATAGACAACGTAGTGAAAGGCTTCAGTCCTGAAGATATCAAAGAACTGGCCAACAGCATCGTATCCATATTATCCATTGTGAAAGAAATGACACAACCGGAGGTATTGAATACCATGCAAAATGCCATCAAAGCTTTTAACAGTATGGAAACTGAAAGCGTTCCTTCTTATTCAGTATGGAAATTGATGAAGGAAATGAACAGTCCGGAAATGAAAAAAGCTCTGGGTTATGGAATCACATTTATGAAGAATGTCTCCAAAGACGTAAACATTGAAAAATAAAAACAATTAATAAACTAAAAAATAATAATATGGCTTTACAAACAATCGCAGGAGCACAGGTTAATGTTTCAGAGGAAGGATACCTTGAAAACATGGAACAATGGAATGAAAACATCGCTAAGGAAATAGCAGGTGAAATCGGTATTGAATTGACTGAAAAACACTTTGAAGTTTTAAACTATCTGAGAGAAAAAACAGAAGCAGGTGAGTCTCTAACGATACGAAAGGTTGGTAAATCAGGAATCACGGATATTAAAGGATTGTATAAATTGTTCCCTAAAGGGCCTTTGAAATATTCTTCCAGAATCGCGGGTATTCCAAAACCAGCCAGTTGTGTATAATTAAATCTAAAGTTCATTAAAAAATAAAATTATGAGTTCAGAAGAAAAAAAACCATTGGAAAAAGTGTGTATCATCTGCGCCAAAGGATCTTTGGAAGATGTTTATGCGACACTTGTAATGGCCAATGGAGCTGTAATGGAGGGAATAGAAACCAATGTATTTTTCACCTTCTTCGGCCTAGATGGTATTACTAAAGAAAGAATGAATGGTTTGCATACGGCAACCACAGGAAATCCTGCCATGCGTATGCCAGGAGGCTTACCTTTTCCTACAATGTTAGGAGGATTACCTGGTGTTGAAGCAGGCGTGTCCAAAATGATGCGTACACAAATGGAGGAATTAGATATGCCACCGGTTGATGAGTTTCTAGAAATGATAACGGCAGGCGGTGGAATGATCTACGCTTGTAAGTTAGCTGTTGACATGTTTAAACTTGAACAAAAGGATTTACATGAAGAGGTTGATTCAATTATTACCATTGGAGATTTCTATGGCCTGTGCGATGGAGATCGTACACAGATTATTTTTACCTAAAAATAATTTCCAATAACCTTAAAATGGTTTGGTAAATAGGAGTTAAAAAAAGAGCGGCTAAGAATAAGTTTCAGCCGCTCTTTATTATTTTTTCCAGATTATTTGGCCTGTCGAGCCGCCTTTCTCATTTCACGTTCTCTTTGATTCAGTTCTTTTCGCTGTTCTTTTCGTTGCTGTTCCTGTTCAGGTGTTAAGTAATAGTCCACTAATTGACCTGCATAATAGAGGCTATCACGGTCGATCTCAGATTCATCTACATTTAACTCGTCTGCCACCTGCAAGGCATATCTTTCCAGTTCAGCTTCCGTAACCCATCCCCCTCCAAGTGATTTATAAAGTCCTATGTAGGCACTAAGCAAACGCTGATAGTTTTCTGCATAACTCAGACGTGCTTCAAATTCCTGTCGCTGATTCTCGATCACCTCGAGGTAACTTGTTACACCTTGATAGTATCTCTGTCTTGACAAAGAACTCGCATTTTCCGCTGCCCCTAACTTATATTCATTGGCGCCCAATTCATCCCTAAGGGTTTGTAAAGAGATTAGCGAATTATCTACCTCTAGCAGTGCTGTTAAAACGGTGTTCTCATAGGAGAAAAGAGACTGGCGAGCGATTTCCCGTTCAATATCCACACGACGAACATTTTTACCCCATTCAAACAAAGGTCCTAAAAGACTTACTCCTGCACTCCAACCCAATCCATTACTTAACAAATTTGACAGATCATTGGATCCAACACCCAACAATCCTGTTAAACTAATTGCCGGAAATCTCATCGCCTGTGCAACACCTATTCTTGCGTTCTGTGCTCGGTATAACTGGGCAGCTTCCATAACATCCGGCCTTCTGGCCAATAACTCTGATGGAATTCCATGAGGAACGGTATCAGGGACTTGGTACTCAATAAGCGTCTTTGGTGTAATGATACTACTAGGGTTTCTACCCAACAGGATACTTAAATTGTTCTCAGCAAAACCAATCTCTCGCTTAAAGGTAGGTACTGAAACCTGAGCAATAGCCTTCTGAATTTGTGCCTGATTCACGTCTATAATATGTGTATACCCTTCATCAAAGCGCGCTTGAATGATCTGCAACGACGTATCCCGCGAAGCCAGTGTTTTTTCCGAAATATCGAGCCTGGTTTGAAAATCCAGTAATTGAAAATAATTGATAGCAACTTCACTGATCAAAGCAACCTCAATCGCACGTTTCCCATAAAAAGAGGCCAAAAGTTCAGCCTGTGCCGCCTCGTTACCTCTTCGAAACTTACCCCAAAAATCCAATTCCCAATTTAAGGTAGCATTCGCTCCATAGGTCTCCAGGTTCTGGTCAAGAGGTTGACCGAATAACTGATTTTGAACTCCAGCACTCGCGTCAACACCAATTTTTGGGCCCATGTCCGCTTTATTGAACTTAAAATTTGCGCGTGCCTGTTCAATTCGACTTGCTGCTATTAAAAGGTTTCTATTCTCTCGAAGGGCTGTATTAATCAATGTATCAAGCGTAGGGTCATTAAAAATCTCCCACCACTTGAAATTAATGATACTATCCGTTTTTTCAGCGGCAAACCTAAAGTCAGTAGGGGTTGTGTCTTCAGGCTCCACGTAATTGGGACCTACCTTACAGGAAACTATAAACAACATCGTCATAATTCCCAGCGTACCGTATATAATAAGTTTCTTAGTCATCGCTTTCTGTTGATTTATGTTCCAAGGCCATGGCCTTTTCACGTTGTTTTTCATAGCCAAAGATTTTACCAATAAAAATAAATAACATAGGATATAAGAAAACGCCTAAAAACGTAGCTAAACTCATTCCTCCAAGCAGCGCCATTCCCATAACTTTTCTGGCTTCTGCCCCGGATCCTGAAGCAATCACCAATGGAAATACACCTAAAATAAATGAAAAGGCTGTCATCAATATCGGCCTGAATCGAGATTTAGATGCGGCCATTGCGGCGTCAAATAAACTTAATCCTTTTTTAAACTCGTCATTTGCAAATTCTACTATCAAGATGGCGTTTTTCGCTGCCATTCCTATTAACATTACAAAAGAAACCTGGGCAAAAATATTGTTTTCAAAAGTCGGGCTGAAGAACCGTGCTGCCCATAAGGCAAACAAGGCTCCAAAAATAGCAAATGGAGTCCCCAATAAAATACTAAAGGGCAGAGACCAACTTTCATATTGTGCCGATAAAATAAGAAAAACAAACACCAATGAAAATGTCAAAATCATCATCAAAGACCCAGAAGCCTTTTCTTCCTGAAAAGACATAGCGTTCCAGGCATAATTCATATCAGCCGGCAATACTTCTTCCGCCACCTCTTTTAAGGCTTGTCTGGCTTGATCAGAAGTAAATCCTTCAGCTGGCCCACCGGTAACTTCCACCGACCTATACAAATTAAATCGGTTTGTATAGTCAGGACCCGAAGTTGGTGTTACAGTTGCTACTGTTCCTAAGGGAACCATTTCATCTTTATTATTTTTTATGAAAAAATTACTTATCTGAGACTCATCAACTCTATATTCAGGTTCTGCTTGAATATAGGTTTTATATAATCTACCAAACCTGGTGAAATCATTGACATAGGTTCCTCCCATAAAAGCTCCAACCGTAGTATACAGATCATTTAACTTAATTCCCAGTTTTAAGGCCTTTTCCTTATCAATATCCATAAATCGCTGGGGAGTTGTTGCCTGGAAGGTTGTGAATGCACTCCCTATTTCTGGCCGGGCATTAGCCGCCTGCAGGAATTTCATCGTAGTTTGAGCGAGATAATTTGGATCATTACCTCCTCGGTCCTGCAACATGATACTAAATCCCGAACCATTTCCTAAGCCAGGAATTGCAGGTGGGCCAAAAGCAAAGACTTGTGCCCCTTTTATTTCACTGATAAGACGGGCATTCACTTTTTGTATCATTTCCTTTACGGTAATGTCTCTTTCTGACCAATTCCGAAGTGTGACAAACATAAAGCCATTGTTTGGAATATTAGAACCACTAAGCATACTATAACCAGTGGCATTCAAGACAAATTCAACGTCTGGATACTCTAGTAATATTGTTTCTATCTCTTCTGAAATAGCACCAGTCCTTTGAAGTGAAGCTGCATTTGGTAATTGAATATTAACATAAAAATATCCCATATCTTCTTCAGGAATAAATCCACCAGGCACCAGGCTTCCAAAGACACCCGCACCTACAGTCATCAAAAGAATAAAAATGACACCTCTCTTAATTTTTCGACCAATAATGTTGGTCATACTCATATACGCATCGGTACTTTTATCCATCCCCTTATTGAACTTACCAAAAAACCAACCCAAAGGACCTCCATAAGGAACCGGCTTTTTCAACAGTAAAGAACAAAGAGCTGGGCTCAAAGTCAAAGCATTAACAGAGGAAACAATTACCGAAACCACAATAGTTATAGCAAACTGTTGATAAAGAAGACCGGTTATACCAGCCATTCCTGCTACCGGAATAAATACAGCAATCAGCACCAGGGTGGTCGCAATTACCGGAGCCGTCACTTTGTTCATCGCATCCAAAGTGGCCTCTTTTGCATTCATACCCTTCGCGATATTCACCTGAACGGCTTCAACCACTACAATGGCATCATCCACTACGATCCCTATCGCCAGAACCAGCCCTAAAAGGGAGAGCACGTTAATTGTGAACCCTAATAATGGGAAAAATATAAATGCTCCAACCAAAGAAACCGGAATTGCCAAAGTAGGTATTAGTGTAGCCCGCCAATCCTGAATAAAAATAAATACTACCAATACCACCAAAATAAGGGCAATAATTAAAGTGACAACGATATCTTTAATACCTGCAGTTATCGGAAGTGTTGTATCCAAACCAACCTCATATTTTACGCTTTCAGGGAATCCTTTTGACAATTCATCCATTTCCACAATAATCTGCTCAGCTAATTCCACAGCATTGGCACCAGGAGATTGATAAAGCGCAATAATTGCACAAGTTTCCGCATTACTTCGTGGTATCATACTATAGGTTTCCACTCCTAAATTAACCGTAGCTATATCTCCAATTTTTACTTGTGACCCATCTGAATTTGTTCTTATGACTATAGACTCGAACTCTTCAGGTGAATTAAATCTTTCAGGTAATCTTACAGTATAGGTGAATTCTGTCCCGGGAGGTGCAGGTTCCGCCCCAAATTTTCCACCGGGAACAATCACATTTTGCTCATTAATGGCATCCATGATTTCAGGGACTGTTATCCCCATTTGAGCCAAACGGTCTGGCTTTACCCATATTCGCATAGAATAGTTGGCAGCACCCATAACATCAACTCGACCAATTCCTTTGACCCTTGCAAGTTGATCTTTAATATTAATCAAGGCGTAATTACCCAGAAAATCCTGATCATATCGACCATCAGAAGTAAGGGTTAAAGCTAACATGATATTGGGTAATGACTTCTTTGTGGTAACTCCATACTTCGTAACCGAAGCAGGTAATTTCGCAGATGCCGCTGAAACTCTGTTTTGAGTCAATACAGTATTCATATCAGGATCAGTCCCAACATCAAATGAAACCTGAACAACCATGGTCCCATCATTCGCATTGGTTGATTTCATATAAATCATATTATCAACACCATTTACTTCCTGTTCAATTGGCGTTGCAACAGATTCTTCAACACTTATCGCATTTGCACCAGTATATGTTCCCCGAACCTCCACCATTGGAGGCGTTAAATTTGGATATTGTTCAACAGCAAGACCAATCAACGAAACTGATCCTACAATAACAATAACAATTGCAATTACCATGGCCACAATAGGGCGATGTACAAAGAAATTTCCTTTATTATCTGCCATAACTCTTAAGATTGAGGCGTTTGTTGACTCACAAATTTCTTCAATTGAGGAACAATTTCCATTCCTGATCTGGCTTTTTGAATTCCTTCCAAAATTATCTTATCACCATTTTGCAATCCTTCTTGAATGATATAGAATTCGCCAACCTTATCAGAAACATCAATCGTTCTACTTTCTAAGATATTATCATTATTCACAAGCATAACGGAAAATTGACCCTGAAGTTCTTTCGCACATTTTTGGGGAATAACAATTGCATTGTCATCCTGACGAACACGTATCCTTACACGTGCAAATTGTCCCGGTCTGATCAGGCGTTGAGGGTTTGGAAAAGTGGCTTGAACCAGGATCGAGCCAGTAGAAGAATCAATGCTACGATCAATAAAATCGACAATTCCTTTTTGATCATATAATGAACCATCAGCAAGAATTAATTCTAATTCAGCCCTTGCATCTCCCTCAACTCGACGCATTTCCATCTCTTCTTCTGTTAAGTAAGCCCGAGCCAGTTTTAAGTAATCCTGTTCAGTCAAAAAGAATTGAACTCTTATGGCGCTCAACTGAGAAACTGTATTCAATATAACCGGATTAGGATCCTTTCCTACAAATTCACCTTCCCTGGCATTCGTCTTTCCAATAATTCCGTCTATAGGGGCATACATCATGGCATAGCCCAGATTTATTCGTGCAATCTCCAAATTCGCTTTGGCAGCTTCCAAAGAAGAAATGGCTGCATCGCGCTTTGCGACAGCCATATCTAACTCCTGTTCACTCACCGCAGACATTTTTGCCAAAGGAGCTATTCTGGCCAGATCATTTTCAGTCTGAACCAACACGGTTTTCTCCTGAGCCACGAGACTGTTTTTTGCTGCAACCTCTTGCTCAAAAGGATCTTGATCAATCGTATACAATAGTTGGCCTTTTTTGACCCTTTCACCTTCCTTAAAATGGATTCCTTCTAAAAACCCTTCAACACGGGCTCTGATTGGTATATCTTTTTCACCATAAATCTGACCAACAAATTCTTCATAAATAGGTACGGACTTAGTTTCAATTTCATAAACCTGAAAAGGCTGGGGAGGCATAGCTTCTTGTTTATCTCCTTTAGAACAGGAGAAAATTAAAGCCGAAAATAAGAACAAGGAGTAAATTTTTTTCATAGGGGTTAATTTAAGTACTTCATTGATATAAAAATAAACAAATATCAGGCGCAATTCACCAAATCATTTATTTTGACATCTTAAAAAATCAAAAATAGTACTTAATAAACCCAATATCAAATATTACAGCAAGTAAAAATGATAACATTTAATAATATGCAAACCTTCTGACCTTCGAAATATACTTCGCCAAGCCCATGACCTGATGACTATATCCATATTCATTATCATACCAAACATACAATATGGCATGATCCCCCTCTTTGGATACAATGGTTGCGTGACTGTCAAAAATGGCCGGTTCAAGAGTACCCACTATGTCAGCAGAAACAAGTTCATTACTCAATGAGTACCTTATCTGTTCCACCAAACTGCCTTCGAGTGCATATTTTTTCATAATTGCATTCAGGTCCTCCTTGGAGGTGTGACTATGCAGGTTTAGGTTTAAAATAGCCAAAGAACCATTCGGCACGGGGACACGTATGGCATTTGAAGTTAATTTACCGCTTAATTCCGGAACGGCCTTTGAAACTGCCTTTCCCGCGCCTGTTTCCGTAATCACCATATTGAGAGCTGCGGCCCTGCCTCTGCGGTATTTATTATGCATATTGTCAACGAGATTCTGATCATTGGTATAGGCATGTATGGTCTCTATGTGACCATGCTTAACCCCCAATGTATCATTGATTACTTTTAGTACAGGCGTTATGGCATTGGTGGTGCACGAAGCAGCAGAAAATATGCGATGCTCATCCGGATCAAATTTGTTTTGATTCACACCATATACTATATTCGGTACATTCCCTGTGCCCGGTGCTGTAAGCAAGACCTTATCAACTCCTTGTGCCTCTAAATGTCTGGATAATTCTTCTTCACTTCTAAAGGCTCCTGTGTTATCGATGACCAAAGCTTCGTTTATTCCATAAGACAGGTAGTCCGGATCTTCCGGTTGATTCGCTGAAATTACAAAAACAGGGGTACCATTAATGATCAAGGCCTTTTGGTCTGCATCAACTTTTACAGATCCTTTAAAATAACCATGAACCGAATCTTTTCTGAGCATAGAAGCTCTTTTTTCAAGAACTTCTTTGGTAATTTCACCTCGGGTCACAATGGCTCTTAACCTCATTTGTACGCCTTTTCCAGTGCGGGACATCAGCTCTCTTGCCAACAATCGACCTATTCTACCAAATCCATAAAGGATCACATCTTTGGGTTTGATTCCGTTACCGTTTTTTGCTCCCGCCAACTTTCTTTCGACAAAACTATCGATATCCGCTTCTTCTGTCAGATGCATCACATAGGTCAGTTTACCAATGTCAATTTTTGATGGCGGCAAATCCAATTTCATGATCTTTTGAGCAATCATCAACATCTGAGACATTGAAATCGGTTTTTGAACAAATTCCTTAGAATAATCCAGTAAATTTAGAATCTGACTTACATTTCTGTCTATTAACTGATTTCTGAAGAGAAACAATTCAATATTGTTTTCATACCAAAGATCACTGATCACTTTGATCAGTTCAACAGTCATTCTTCTTTGCTCAACTTGCTGAGACAATTGCTCTTCGTAACTCTTTAACAATTTCATATTAATAGGTGTATATTAGTAAGAACGTAAAAATATGTCTTTATTATATGTAATTCACAAAAAAAACCACTCAAATTGAGTGGTTTTTAATAAATCTTTAAAATCAATACTAGTAAAAAGACTTTTTATATAATTAGTTTGTTGGAACCCTTATATATCCTTGTTTTCCGCTTTTTGTAAGTATCTGCAATTCAAAGTAATCTTTGTTTTGGTACTTCTTCAGCAATTGATCAACTTCTTTTGCATTCGATACTTTTTGATCTTCAACAGCCAAAATAATGTCGCCACTGCCTACTCCATAGGTTCTTTCAATCACCCCATTCTTTAAGTCGACAATTTTTACTCCATAATCAATGTCATACCTGTTGGCCTCACTTTTTGATATTGGCTCTAACTGACCAATAAAAAATTGTGAAAAATCTGAGTTTTCAAACTTATATTTCCCAAATTGGTTTCTTAATTTTAGAGATAGAATTTTTTCCGATTCATTTCTCAATATGGTCGTTTGTACTTCATCACCAGGTCTTTTTGAACCTAAAAAACCTTGCAGATCCGAAAAATTTGAAATTTTCACATTGTCCATTTTCACAATGATATCATTGGCCATCAGGCCCGCTTCCTGAGCTGCACCCTGGTCCAATACTCTTGTAATTAAAACACCTTCGGTACTCTCAACTCCAAATTCACTGGCTTTCGCACTGTTTAATTCTTCATAATTAATTCCCAAATAAGCCCTCTGCACATTTCCAAATTCCAGGATATCTTCAATCACTTTTTTGGCAATATTCGATGGTACTGCGAAAGAATAACCAATATAAGATCCTGTTTGAGATGAAATTGCTGTATTAATGCCAATGAGATTCCCTCTGGTATTCACTAAAGCACCTCCGCTATTTCCCGGATTTACGGCTGCATCGGTCTGGATAAAGGATTCTATCCTTTTATTATTATTCATAATATTGATATCCCTTGCTTTGGCACTAACAATACCTGCTGTAACAGTTGAAGTCAGGTTAAAGGGATTTCCAACGGCTAACACCCATTCACCAACACTTAAGTGATCTGAATCGCCAAATGGCAAATAAGGTAAATCACCCTTATCAATTTTTAAAAGAGCTATATCTGTACTTTCATCTACACCAATAACTTCCGCCTGATAGGACTCTTTTGTATTCAAGGTTACTTCCAATTTTCGAGCCCCCTTTATCACATGGTTATTGGTTATGATATATCCATCTGAAGAAATAATCACTCCGGATCCTGAGCCAACTACCTGCCTCCCGGATCCTCCTGTATCTCCATAGAAAAATTCCATTAAAGAATTAGATCTCGATCCAGTACTAATATTTTTTACGTGCACGACCGCATGAATGGATTTTTCCGCAATAGCCGTGAAATCTGTTTTTTCAGCGGCAGCAATCCTATTGGATTCATAGCTGGTCGCTAAGGTATTTGGCATCTCTAAAGTTTGAGTATTTCCTTCTACCTTTTGCTGTTCGAAAAATGTGATATAAGTACCTAAAGTCAATACTCCTCCCAATGCCGAAACCATTAAAATTTTAAAAAAATTTTTCATAAGTATTCAATTCTTTATCTTCAAACTCAAATTTATAAAGAATAATCTCAAGTCCTAAGCACTTTAACTATACTTTAACAAGAGCAAATTCTTTCAAGAATTCCTACATTTGCAATATGAAATTAGAGTTTTTTAAATACCAGGGAGCCGGGAACGATTTTGTGATCGTTGACAATCGAAATGATTCTTTTCCCAAAGATGAGTACCCGCTTATCCGGAAGTTATGCGATCGGAAGTTTGGAATTGGCGCTGATGGATTCATGCTGCTGGAAAAAGGCAATAATGTCGATTTTAAAATGTCTTACTACAATGCTGATGGTCATCCCGGATCAATGTGCGGCAATGGAGGAAGGTGCATTGTATCCTTTGCGGAATCGCTGGGTATTTTCAAAAAATCAACAAGGTTTGAAGCATTGGACGAGCTGTATGAAGCTACAACAGATGGAGATCAGGTGAGCCTAAAAATGGTAGATGTTCAAAACATCGAAACATTTGATAACCATGTATTTCTGGATACCGGCTCGCCGCATCATGTTACTTTTGTTGAAAATCTATCTGATTACAATGTAATTGACGAAGGTAGAAAAATACGAAACGGAGCCCCTTATTATGAAACAGGCACCAACGTGAATTTTGTTGAAAAATTAAATGATAACACCTTTGGTGTCAGAACCTATGAAAGAGGCGTAGAAAATGAAACCTTAAGTTGTGGGACAGGAGTTACGGCTGTTGCACTGGCGAGCTTTCATCTGGAAAAAACTTCAGAAAAAAAGGTCCACATAGAAACACC
>NZ_JBPCUJ010000099.1:0-3543 GCF_051011215.1 Lutimonas sp. | reverse complement strand
CAATGGATCAAGAGCACGCTCCTCGTCTTCCATTATATTCCCGAATTCGCGGTCGAGCAGAAAAGCAAAAGTTCGGGAACAGGTGCCTAATTTTCTAAATATCTTTTTTGCATCAACAGGATGCTTTGGGGGTGAACTAAAGTCTGTTTGCATGATCCTAATTTTGTAAGATCCATGAAAATAAAACGAAGCAGCCACAATTGCAATGACCTGGGTCAATGAAGAAAATAAAAAGCATAAAAAAAGGCCCAAACTACGTTGGACCTTTTTTTAAAAATATAGTTGTTTACTAGAAAGTAACTTCTCCTGTAGCCACATCATACATCGCTCCTACCAGTTGAATCTCTCCATTTGCTTCCATTTCAGCCAACACCTCACTGCCGTTTCTGATCGCCTCTAGGGTCAAAGCCACATTCTTGGCGGCTACCTCATTCACAAAAGAAGCATTGGCAGAAGTTCGCTCGGCTGCCTCTTTTGGGCTTTCAACGGCATTCACTGCTGGTTTCAATTTATCCAACATCCCGGTAAGTTTTCCCAGTTCAGCATTATCACAGGCTCCTTTCACAGCCCCACAAGACGTATGCCCCATTACAAGCAAAACTTTAGAACCCGCCAGTTTACAGGCAAATTCCATACTACCCAAAATATCATCGTTCACAAAATTACCGGCAATGCGCACGCTAAACATATCACCAATTCCCTGATCAAAAATAGTCTCAACAGGAATTCTTGAATCGATACAACTTAAAACCGTCGCAAAAGGGAACTGTCCCCCGGTGGTTTCATGCACCTGCTGCTGAAAATTTCTATCTAACTTTTTATTCTCTGTAAATCGGGCATTCCCCTCTTTAAGCATGTTTATAATTTGCCCATGCTCCAGGGCCGCCTGTGTTGCTTTCGTCTGTGCTTTCATATCTGTTGGTTGTCTTAACTTGCTTTACGCGGAGTATTAAAGAATCTGAAAAAACTTTCAGGATTTACTACTATTCCTCTTTGAGAAATAAGCTTGATTGAAATATTTCGCTCCTGCGCCTTGTGCATAAAGTCATCCAATATTTCAATAATATCATTGTCCAGATATTTCGTTTTGGTTACATCCAGTTCCAAGAAAGAATCTTCAGGCAACCTGTCCAGTTCTTTTAAAATCGCACCTTTGTTGAAAAATGTCACCTCTTCTGCCAAGGTCATCTTTATTTTACCATCATCAACATCTTCTCCTTCTTTGTGTAAAAAGTGAGAATTCTGGTAACTCTTGATCAGAATCACAATAATACCTACCAATAAGCCCAATCCAATTCCTACTAACAAATCGGTAAAAACAATACCCACAACGGTAACCATGAAGGGTACAAACTGTTTCCAACCCAGCTCATACATCGTTTTAAACAACCCTGGTTTCGCCAGCTTAAATCCAACGATTAATAAAATAGCTGCCAATACAGATAAGGGAATCCTGTTCAATAAATTAGGAATCAAGATCACAGATCCTAATAAAAACAAACCGTGAATGATCGCAGACATTTTTGTTCTACCTCCAGATTGAATATTGGCAGAACTTCTGACAATTACCTGTGTAATTGGCAATCCACCGATCAATCCAGAAATAATATTACCTGTTCCCTGTGCCAGCAACTCTCTGTTGGTTGGGGTTACATTTTTATGCGGATCTAATTTATCAGTAGCTTCCACACAAAGTAAGGTCTCTAAACTGGCTACTAAGGCGATGGTAAAAGCAACCACCCACACCTGTGGATTTGCAATTGCCGAAAAATTCGGAAAACTAAATTGTGATAAAAATGAACTCACATCTTTTGGAACAGGAACATTCACCAGATGACTAGATGAAATACCCAAAACAGCATTTGATTGTGTAAAGCTATAAAAGAAAATTCCTACCAAAACTGCGACCAACGGGCCTTGAATCACCTGAAATATCTTGGCTTTTTTAGACAAAACCTTGTCCCAGAATAACAAAATGGTAAGACCTATAATACCAATCAAGGCCGATCCTGGTTGAATATGGTTTACGGTATTAAAAATTTCTGAAAACGTATTCTCACCATCTACCTGAAAAAAAGCAAAATCCCCTTCAGGGTCTGTATCATATCCAAAAAAGTGAGGGATTTGCTTTAAAATGATAATAATACCGATACCGGTCAACATGCCTTTAATTACTGAAGAAGGAAAATAATACCCAATGATTCCTGCTCTTAACAATCCAAAAATCAATTGAATGATTCCTCCCAACACAACGGCTACCAGGAAATTCTCAAATCCACCTAAGGTTCCGATCGAAGTCAGAACAATGGCAGCCAGTCCTGCTGCAGGACCACTCACACCAATTTTTGATCCACTCAATGCGCCTACTACTACCCCACCAATGATTCCGGCGATCAAGCCTGAAAACAAGGGAGCTCCACTGGCCAAAGCAATACCAAGACACAAAGGTAATGCTACAAAAAAAACGACGATACTCGCCGGAAAGTCACTCTTCAAATTACTTAAAAATCCTGTTTTTTCCATTTCTGTTTTTATTTTAAAGAAGCAAATATAATAAATTAATCATATATGATAGTAATACTATTATTAATTTAAGTTATGATATTATAGACAATTGTTATGCATTTAATAATAAATACTTAACTTTGAACTTAGCAACCCATGTAAAACATCTTCAAAATGGCTGTAAACATAAGTATTACGCTGAATCCCGGCCTTTATTTAAAAGACCCGCAACAGTCAGAACTTGGTAAAAGAATTATCAAACACAGCATTCTCTTAATCGATGAACTGGGGTTTGAACTCTTTAATTTTAAAAAACTAGCCGAAGAAATGAAGTCAACGGAGGCTTCTATCTACAGGTATTTTGAAAACAAACACTTGTTGTTGACCTACCTGGTATCATGGTATTGGGAATGGCTCAACTATATGATGCAAATCAAAACTTTCAATATTGAAGATCCTAAACGTAAATTAGAGATCATCATACACACCTTTGTATCGATCAGTGAAGAAAATCCCAGTATTGATTATGTCAATGAATCTTCGCTGCACAATGTGGTCATTGCAGAAAGTACCAAGGTTTATCATACAAAAAGTGTTGATGAAGAAAATATAAAAGGATTTTTTCTAAATTATAAGGAAATTGTCTCTTCGGTAGCCGAAGTTATTCTTGAGATAAAGCCAGAATTTCCATACCCGCATGCCTTGGCCAGCAATTTATACGAAATGACCAATAACCATTTCTATTTTGCTGATCACCTGCCCCGATTAACCGATATCAGCAAAAAAGGTCTACCCAGTGAAGAAGTAGAAAAAATGCTGCTCTTTTTTATATCAAAAATGTTGGCTTAGATTTTTATATAAATTGTAAGTACATATTAATTTTTCCGTCATTAGGAGGATAAACCCCAAACAATGATAGAAGATTATAAAACCTCTCGCAAACTGGTCGACACTTTCCTTAAAACCATTGGAAGTCGAATGGAACTCAAGAAAAAAAACAATAACGAATGTAACTATTGCAAGGAGTCACGATTATAG
>NZ_JBPCUJ010000098.1:0-37802 GCF_051011215.1 Lutimonas sp. | reverse complement strand
CCCAAAGGAAAGTATGGAAACATATTTTCTTCCATCCAAATATTTGATTCATTTGGATTCATTTTCCATCCCGAATTACAGTTAGATACGATTTCGACAAAAGACAGCCCCTTCTTAAACCGCGTGTTTTTAAATGCTGTTTTAATGGCTTTTTTTGCTTTCCTGACATGCTTATGCGTATGCACAGCTTGTCGCGATACGAAATAGGTTCCTGGTAAGTTCGCTATTAACTCTGTTATTTTGAGAGGTGACCCCATGGTTTCAATTTCTCTGCCATAGGGAGAGGTCGAAGTACGCATACCGTCTAAGGTTGTGGGCGCCATTTGCCCTCCTGTCATACCATAGATCCCATTATTAACAAATATAATTACGATATTTTCGCCTCTATTGCAGGCATGAATTGTTTCTGCAGTACCTATGGCGGCTAAATCACCATCACCCTGATAGGTGAATACATATTTAGTGGGCCAGGTTCTTGAAATAGCTGTCGCCACAGCCGGCGCTCGTCCATGAGCAGCTTGCGTTATATCAATGTTCATAAAATCATACGCCAGTACCGAACACCCTACGGGAGCAACTCCAATAGTGTCTTCAACAATACCCAATTCATCAATGACTTCCATTGCCAAATTATGTGCTGTTCCATGACCACAACCTGGACAGTAAGACAAGTTAGCGTCAGTCATTAAACACGTTTTACTAAACACTTGATTCTCGGGTTTAATGATATCAGTTACTTCCATCTTTTATGATTTTTTGTTCCAAGGCTTCCAATATTTCTTCAGGGGTATGAATGATTCCTCCGGTTCTTCCAAAATGTTCCACAGGAATTTTACATTCTACTGCTAATTTTACATCTTCCATCATTTGTCCGGTACTCAATTCAACACTTAAAATTCCTTTTACCTGATTGACAAATTCGAAAAGTGGTTGTTTTGGAAAAGGGAACAAGGTTATTGGTCTTAACAAACCAACTTTTATTCCTTTTTTGCGACCTAATTCAACTGCCTTTTGAGAGATTCTGGCACTTGAGCCATAAGCGACAATAATATATTCGGCATCATCACAATGAATTTTTTCATAGCGTAAATCCTCCTTTTCCATCTGTTCATATTTCTTTACCAATTTATGAACTCTTGCTTCCATTTTTTCAGGTTGCAAATCGAGTGATGTCACTATATTTCTTTCTCTTCCTTTTTTACCTGTTGTCGCCCAGTCTCCATATTTTTCAATAATTTCTTCATCAGGCATCCGCTCTTTTTGGTCTTTTAGTATCACTTTCTCCATCATTTGACCTATCAGGCCATCAGAAAGAATTAAAACTGGAGCACGGTATTTAAAGGCTATTTCGAATGCATCTTCAACAAAATCTGCCATTTCCTGAACTGAGGCTGGTGCTAAAACATACAATTGATAATCACCATGACCACCGCCTTTCACTGCCTGGTAATAATCGGCTTGTGATGGTTGAATGGTCCCAAGACCCGGACCTCCACGCATTACATTGACGATTACTGCCGGTAGTTCTGCTCCCGCCAAATACGATATTCCTTCAAGTTTTAATGAAATCCCAGGGCTCGAAGATGAGGTCATAGCGCGTTTTCCAGTACTGGCCGCACCATACACCATATTAATGGCAGCAACCTCACTTTCAGCCTGCAAAACTACCATACCTGTTCGTTGCTCAGGTCGTTCCGTCATCAAATATTCAATGACCTCTGATTGTGGCGTTATAGGATATCCAAAATAGGCATCTGCACCTGCTCTTATTGAGGCTTCGGCTAAAGCTTCATTACCCTTCATTAATCTTAATTCAGACATACAATACTAATTTTGATTAAATAACTTTAAACTTTAATGCGATATACCGCTATGGCCCGATCCGGGCAAACTATGGCACAATTGGTACAACCGGTGCAAGCTTCTGGATTACTCATATAAGCATAATGGTAGCCTTTACGATTCACCTGTGTAGACATGCTTATTACTTTTTCTTCGCAAACTGGTATACAGACTTCACAACCTTTACAGACTTCTGTGTCAACGACTATCGCTCCTTTAACTTTTGCCATATTCCTAATTTTTTACACGACTTTGACGCATCAATTAAACAATTCATAAATTTATGCTTAGTTTATTGATTTAAATATGATTATTATCATAAGAGCATAAATGTTGAACCCTGAAATTAGAGGATATATGCATCTATTGATGATAGGTTACTTTGTATGTATTTTTTCATTAAAACCTAACCCTATAATTTATGAACAAACGCCATCATTCAACGAAGTTTGAGCGTAAGACCAGATATTTTTGGGAAGTATGTTCTTTCAAAGGAAGATTTAAGAAAGGATCACCAAACTAGTTGTAATATCGATTAGATACTTAATATGACACTTTAAAAACAAAACATCTTAGGCATTACAGGCTGATAAATTAATTTATCCCAGTGAATGCTCAGCAACTAACCTCGTGAAATCCAAAGAACTAACCATACCTATTATTTTACCTTCTTCCATCACAATAATATGATGCACATGGTGCTTTAGCATCATTTTGGCTGCCGATTTAGCGCTGGAATCAGGATGAACAAGGTGAATATGTGAAGAAGTCATTATATCTGCCACCGTTGCATCTTCACTCACTTCTTTATTTATATCTGTAGTAGTGATAATACCTTGGATAGTCATTTCAACCTTCAGAGAATCATTGGAATATGAAATAATCGGAATAGCATGAATCCCTTCTTCCTTCATCAGCAGTCTAATTTCCAGAACATTATGATCTTCCATCGCAGTTGTGACCGGAGCCGACATAAAATCTTTAACTTGTATCCTCATAAGTACCGTTTTATAAAATTATTAGCGCTATGATGGTTTAAATCATCAATAGCTGGCAGTCCTACTCATTTGCCTACGTATAAAAATATGAATAACTGTGCATATTTCGAATGATAAAAATCATGCCATGATTGTCAGAATTTTTGAAAATTGGATTGGCTTTTATGGTAAGTGATCCTCGTGAGGGTTCCTTGACTAAAAAAGCTTTGATTTTCAATTCGTAATTTAAATAGTAACAAATCTTATATCTCAAATCAACAATCTTCAATCTCCAATCTCCAATCTTAAATCTCCAATCTTAAATCGGATTACCTCCCTGCGGTCGGTGATCCTAATGGGTGTCCCTTGACTAAAAAAGCTTAAAAGTTTCACTTTTATCTTTTTTTTGTTGGAACTGCAACATGAAAGCAAGCTTTCAGTTTGTTCCAACAAAAAAAAGCTCTGCAAATTTTGCAAAGCTTTTTTAGTCGGGGTGGCAGGATTCGAACCTGCGGCCTCCACGTCCCAAACGTGGCGCGATAACCGGGCTACGCTACACCCCGATCGATTACCAATTTTAAGGCTGCAAAGATAATACTTAATATTAGATATTCAAGCAAAATAGTATTATTCTTCAAAAGCCAGTGCATATAATCGTTCAATGGCAGCATCGAGCTCGCCTACGCCGATGTGCCTGCTTTTCCTTAAATATTCCTTACCATCTATAAATACCAATACTGTTGGTTCTACAAACACTTCTTTAGATGCTGAAAACTCAGGTAAGAGATTCATATCAACAAAATGAAAAACGATCTTGGGAAATTTAGCGCTCATCAAGGTTCTTACTTTTGGCTCCAAGGCTTCACCAACTGAACAACTGTTCGTAGCAAAATACAGCAGTACTCCCCTGTTTTCTTCTATTATTTTTTCATAATTAATTTCCATAAACATCGCCTTTTGATAGCTTTCTCGATTTCTGTAAGCATCGATGGTATTTTTCGTCCATCATATGGACCAAATTTAACGATTAAAAACTGTTATACAGGTATCGAAAAAAAAGATATTGAAACGTGTTTTAAAAGTAGAGATTTGTATATTTTTGTAAACTGAATTTTTTAAAAAAGATAATAATGGATGGGACTATAGAAAGAATTAAATGTTTGATAATAGGATCCGGACCTGCAGGGTATGCTGCCGCAATATATGCTGCCAGAGCTGATTTAAAACCTGTGGTATATACAGGTATGCAAATGGGAGGACAATTGACTACCACAACAGAGGTTGATAATTACCCTGGATACCCGAAAGGAACTGATGGAACTGCCATGATGGATGATTTTAAAAACCAGGCAGAACGTTTTGGAACGGATGTTAGGTTTGGAATGGCGACTAAAGTAGATTTTAACGAGGAAGTTGGTGGCATTCATAAAGTGACCATTGATGATTCAAAACTTGTTGAAGCCGAAACCGTAATCATTTCGACCGGTGCAACCGCGAAATACTTAGGAATTGAAAGTGAACAACGTCTTATTGGAGGTGGTGTTTCTGCTTGCGCAACCTGTGATGGTTTTTTCTATAAAGGTCAGGATGTCGTTGTAATTGGTGCCGGAGATACGGCAGCTGAGGAAGCAACCTATTTAGCGAATATTTGTAAGAAAGTTACCGTATTGGTAAGAAAAGACTATATGAGAGCTTCTAAGGCGATGCAACATCGGGTCAACAAGACTGAGAATATTGAGGTCATGTACAATACTGAATTAGAGGAAGTCTTAGGCGAACAGGTTGTTGAAGGAGTGAAGGTATTTAACAATATTACCAACGAAAAAACGCAATTGGATATTACAGGTGTATTTGTTGCCATCGGTCATAAACCCAATACGGATATTTTTAAGGGTGTGTTGGATATGGATGATGTGGGTTACCTGATTACGGAAGGAAAGTCTTCCAAAACCAATCTTCCAGGTATTTTTGCTGCAGGAGATGTACAGGATAAAGAATACAGACAGGCTATTACAGCTGCAGGAACAGGTTGTATGGCAGCACTTGATTCTGAGAGATATTTAGGCGCTTTGGAATAAGTCCTCGCCTTCAAAATAAAAAAAGCCCGGTAAATCCGGGCTTTTTTTATTTAATACAACGGTTTCGTAAATAATTCATCTAATATTGACTAAAAATTTTAGATAGCGTAACTTTGTATTCTATTAACTAAGTAACTATCAAATGGCTGATTCTAGGACCGCGTCCATGCGGTATTTAAAAAAAATTCAACACGTTGTTGACATACAACAAAAGATCATTAATTTTTTACTGAGTGCCATTTTAGCTTTTGTATTGACCTATTGGATCAATAGTCCGGATCTGGACCAGGCACAAATTTATGTATTATTCCTTTTGTTTTTTTCGATTGGTCTTTGGGTAACCGAGGCCGTTCCGCCCTTTGCGGTCGGACTCCTGATATTCGGTTTTCTCGTTTTCGCTCTCGGTGGTTATTATGCGGAAATTGACCCTGAAAATGCCTCGATATATGTGACAAAATATGTACAGACCTGGTCAAATAGTGTTATATGGTTGATGTTGGGAGGTTTTGTAATGGCTGAAGCCATGCAAAAAGTAGGATTGGATAAGACCTTATTTAAAATGACAATTTCCAAGTTCGGTTCAAAACCGAGAAATGTGCTCTTGGGAATTATGTTAGTGACTGCCGTATTTTCGATGATCATGTCGAATACTGCCACCACAGCCATGATGATTGCGGCGGTAATTCCTTTTATCAATACCTTAGACAGGAATGCCCCTTTTTCAAAAGCCTTACTTATAGGAATTCCTGCGGCTGCCTCTTTAGGAGGTATGGGAACGATTATTGGTTCCCCTCCTAATGCCATTGCCGTAGATGCCATGAGCAACCATGGAGTACAATTTGGTTTTCTTGAATGGATGATGATTGGTTTTCCTGTTGCGGTGATCCTCGTGTTACTTTTTTGGGTATTTCTAATCAGTAAATTCGTACCGAAAGTCGCCACAATCGATCTAAGTTTTTTAGACAATTTAGAGACCAATGACAATTCTAAAATTTTTAGAATAAAGAGAAAAATAGTCTTAGGAGTTCTTCTTTTAACCTTGGTCTTGTGGTTAACCGGCAATATTCACGGCATTCCTGCCTCTGCGGTTTCACTATTGCCCATCATGTTATTAACACTGCTAGGCATTGTTTCAGGAAATGACGTTAGACGGTTGCCTTGGGATACTTTAATGCTTGTTGCCGGAGGTTTATCCTTAGGGTTGGCAATACAGGAAACGGGACTGGCTGAACACTATGTAAATCTCATCAGTAATTATGACTTGAATCTATATGCCTTAATGGCTATTTTTTCGCTGCTGACGATTATTCTTTCGAATTTTATGAGCAACACGGCGACCACCACGATATTGATACCCATCGCAATTATCCTTGTATCATCTAATCAGGTGATTCTACCGTTAGTGATTGGTTTAAGTGCCTCTGCTGCGTTGTTTTTACCTATTTCGACACCTCCAAATGCCATTGCTTTTAGTACAGGCAAACTGGATCAGAAAGATTTTCGGGCAGGTGGATTGTTTGCAGGCCTCATAGGTCCTATCGTAATCATTGTCATGGTCTTGATTATGAATGCTATTTATACCTGATATAATGAAGGTTTAAGCAGTTTTTATTTTATCGCGCCCCATTCTATCGAGTACCAGTAAGATGGCTATACCCAATAGTATATAGAAAAAGGCATACCATGTTGTTGGATCCGACATGGATGGCAGGTAACGTTCATAATTCTCAACAATCTCATTTCCCAGGCTGTCGTATTGAATAACGCCATTTTCTTTTTTAAATATGGTAAATTTCCAGGGCCAGACAATTCCCAGTGATCCACCGATAAATCCAATGATCAAGGCAGTTATTATTTGATGGTATCTTTTCAATAGAAAGCCTAAAATATGCGAAGTTATTACCAGACCAAAAATAGAACCCAATCCGAAACTGGCAACGATTTTCATATAGCGCATGCGAACAGTATCCTTGACAAAGTCAAAATTCCCCGTGAAAATATCTGCCAGCGTCTTGTACAGTTCGTTGACAGCATCTACCAGAAGCAGTACATAATTACCCATCAGGATCAAAATAAAAGAACCCGACAAACCTGGCAAGGTCATACCGGAGACACCCACAATTCCGCAAAAAAACACAAACCATAAATTATCGTTTTCTTTGGCCGGGCTCATAAAACTGATTGAAACTCCAATGGCAACACCAATGGCCATGGTAATCAAATTTGTTTTTGAAAAATCATTAAAATCCTTGGCTACATAATAAATAGAACCTAGTATCATTCCAAAAAAGGTGGCCCAAACGTATAATTCATAATTCTGAATCAGAAAGTCCAGTACCCGGGAAACAGAAAAATAACTAAAGGTGCTTCCTGCAAAAATAAGGAGCAAAAAACGGCCGTTTACATATTGATAAAAACTTTTAAACCGACCATTCAACAAAAGCTTAAATGCTTTTCTATTGATCTTTTGTAAAGAGTAAATGAGTTCTTCATAAAAGCCAGTCACAAAGGCAACCAGTCCTCCAGATACTCCAGGTACCTTATTGGCAGCACCCATCCCTACCCCTTTTACAAAGAGTAACAATTTATCGAAGAAGGATCTCGTATTTTCCGGCATTTATTGATTCTTTTGTAAGGCTAATTTCTCGAGAAGCATGATAAAACCAAAACCTACGGCTGCCAATAAGATGGCAAACCCTAATTGAGCTTCACCCGGATATGATTGTGGCAGCACGCTTACCTCTTCCAGAATCTTAATTTTCCCATTGATCTCTTCGGTTCTGAGAACTTCTTTCCATGGCCAAATCTTGTTTAACGAACCTATAATGAATCCTGTTAATACAGCCAGGGTCATGTTTTCATAATGATCAAAAAGCCATTTTAATAAGCGGGAAAACGAAAGTAACCCGACGATGGCCCCTGCCATTAAGGTGACCAGCAATCCAATATTCCTGTCGTGAATGGCATCCAACACAGGCTTATACATGCCTAATAAAAGTAAAATAAAACTACCTGATATCCCCGGAAGAATCATGGCGCAGATGGCCAAGGCTCCTGAAAGAAAGATATAAGGATAGGAGGCATTTGTAACCTGCGGTGTTAGTGTTGTAATAAAATAAGCGACCAAGGCACCACTAATCAATAAAATGATCGTTCCAATATTCCATCTCGCGATCTGTTTGGCCACATAAATAATGCTCGCCAAAACTAATCCAAAAAAGAAAGACCAGATTAGCACAGGCTGGGTTTCAAGCAAGTGCTTTATCAATTTTGCTAAAGTTATAATACTTAACCCGATTCCAATAAGCAGTGATAGGAGGAAATTTCCATTGACCGATTTCCACATGGATGCAAAGCCTTCTTCTTTCCATAATTTAATCGTAGAAATATTCACCTTGCTGATGGAATCAATCAGTTCCTCATAAATACCTGATATAAAAGCAATGGTCCCACCGGAAACACCCGGTACCACATCTGCCGCGCCCATAGCCACTCCCTTAAGAGCAATAACGAAATAATCTTTAAGATTTCTTTTTCCCAACATATCAAGCTAAAAATTGAAAGCCAAAGATAACTAAATTTGCTAATTGAAAATTGATATTAATTGGGCAATTCAAATAAGATTTTGAACCTGAATCAGTCTTCCTTTTTAAACTTATTGATCAGGCTCTTAACTTCTGTTCTATCAATAACAATAGGGTATAGTTCCTCCGCTACTGTCAAATAGTCAAAGTCTGTTTTTAAGGCTTTTTCCAGAAAGAACAAGCCTTCTTTTTCTTTTTGAACAAGGAAATGAAGTCCCCCTAAACGATAGGTAATTTCTGCCATATCATGATACGATTCTCTTGCATCCAATAAAACCCGGATGGCTTCATGGAATTCTCCTAAAAAGTGCAAAACATCCGACAATGCCAAGTAGACCTCAATCCGATCATCCTGTAATCCGATACACTTGTAATAGGCCCTTGCCGCTTCTTCAAAAAGGTTCAGTTTTAAATTGATTTCAGCAAATTTATGCCAGTACAAATTGTTTTCTTCATCTATTCCTAAGGCCTTATTTATAAAATACAATGCCTTGTGATAGTTCTTATTACTGATATAAATATCGGCCAATGCCAACCATCCTTTATCAAGCAAAGGATCCTCATTCACCGTTTTATTATAAAAATCAATGGCGTCTTTGGTTGATTTTAATTTTTCATAACACTTTCCAATCCTAAGGTATGCAAAGGATGTCGGTGTATCCAATTCCATTGTTTTATGATAAAAAACAATGGCCTCTTCATAATGACCTAATTCTTCCAGTGTTTTTGCTTTCTCCAAATGTGCACCAATAAACTGATCGTCTATTAAGATAGAATACTCAAATGCCTGAAGGGCCTTTTGATAATCATAAACGATATAATACTGTCTTCCTAATTGATGCCAGGCTATTTCACTGTAGGGTTCTTTTTCAATATAAGCCTGCAAATAGTCGATGGCTTCTGTATGCTTCTTCATCATATCGAAACAATAGATCACATTGTACAGGGATGAATAGTTTTCATATTCCACATCCAGACTTTTCGCAAAATTAAAACGTGCCGTATCAAAATCTTCAAGGAATAAATACTCCATACCGATCATTGATAAAATTTCAGCATCTTCATCTGCATATAACAAAGCCGTTTTCAGATTATCCACCGCATCTTGGTGTTTTCCTTTTTTTGAAAAAATAGTTGCTTTTTGAATATACACGTCTTCATTCGAAGGCTCTATCTCCTTCAGCTGATCCAATATCTTCTCGGCTTTGTCGAGCTTTTCATCTAAAATCAGTAATTCAACATGAATCAACTTTAGCGCCACTGAAGAAGGGTGTTGAGAAAGACCTAAATGCAATGCCTTTTTAGCCAATGAAAATTTCCCACTGTCTACATAAAATAAAATAATCTCCTCAAATTCGTTGGAATCAAAAAAATATACGCTATTCGTTTTTAACATCAATTCAAATTTTGATAAAGGCTGGTTATCATTATTATTTGAAAAATGCTGCATATATTGGCTTTTTTATAGTTACTAAAGTAACATCTAATGGAGCCCGTCAAAGACATGTCTTTTATTTTTCTTAACAATTTAATTAACATCTGAATTTTATTTCCCATCACAAAAAAAACTGTAACTTTGTTTCATATTTAAAGCCTTTCATGCTACTATGGCCAAAAAGACCTTACTTAACGAAAAGGAAATATTCATCATTCTTAATCGTTTGGCTTGTCAGCTCATCGAGAATCATCAGGACTTCAGTAATACCATTTTAATCGGAATACAACCGAGAGGGGTACATCTGGCGAATCGCCTTGTTCAAGTTTTAAAAGAAGAATATCAGGTAAAAGATATAAAGCTTGGAAAGCTTGATATCACCTTTTATAGAGACGATTTTAGAAGACGAGAAGATCCTTTAGCTGCCAGTTCTACGGATATCAATTTTATAGTGGACAATAAAAATGTTGTTTTTATTGATGATGTTTTGTTTTCAGGAAGGAGCATCAGAGCTGCGCTTACTGCAATCCAGGCTTTTGGTCGACCCAAAAACATTGAATTGCTGGTATTAATCGATCGAAGATTTAGCAGACATCTCCCGATTCAACCCGATTACAAGGGCCGACAAGTTGATGTTATTAAGGATGAACAGGTGAAGGTAGAATGGAAAGAAAATGAACCGAGGGACAAAGTATGTATTGTTAGCCCAGATGTATAAGAAAAAGGAGTAAACAAAAGCATAATTAACTGGATTATTAAATTCAACTGGAATAAAAAATGGCTAAACTAAGCGTATCTCATTTGCTTGGGATTAAACATCTGAATCTTGAAGACATCGAATTGATTTTCAATACTGCAGATCATTTTAAAGAGGTTATTAACAGACCGATCAAGAAAGTTCCTTCCCTTAGAGATATAACGATTGCTAATTTATTTTTTGAAAACAGCACCAGAACCAAACTTTCTTTCGAACTGGCTGAAAAAAGACTTTCTGCAGATATTATTAATTTTTCAGCGGCCCAATCGTCTGTAAAAAAAGGTGAATCATTAATTGATACAGCGAACAATATACTTTCAATGAAAGTTGACATTATTGTGATGAGGCATCCCAATGAAGGAGCTGGCGATTTTCTTGCCAAACATATAGATGCAAAAATTGTCAATGCTGGTGATGGAGCCCATGAGCACCCTACCCAAGCTTTACTTGATTCATATTCAATCCGAGAAAAACTAGGTGCTGTCAAAGGCAAAAAAGTAGTCATTGTAGGAGACATTCTTCACTCAAGAGTTGCCCTGTCCAACATATATGCCCTGTTATTGCAAGGAGCTGAAGTGAAATTATGTGGCCCTACAACTCTGATTCCTAAACACATTACTAAACTAGGGGTCGGGTATGAAAACAATCTAAAAAGAGCTCTTGAATGGTGCGATGTAGCGAATGTTCTTCGGGTACAGCACGAACGAATGGATGTAAAATACTTCCCTTCCATCAGGGAATACACTCAATTGTTTGGAATCAATAAGGAATTACTGGATAGCATTGATAAAGATATTGTGATCATGCATCCAGGACCAATCAACCGAGGGGTTGAATTGACCAGTGACGTTGCTGACTCTAAACAATCAATTATCTTGAATCAAGTTGAAAATGGCGTTGCTGTTAGAATGGCTGTTATTTACCTGCTCGCTCAACAAATAAAGAGGGATTAAAAAACTACCTAAACATGGATATTCACAAAACAGATTCATTTTACAGCCTTAAACCTTCCGGGAATGAGCTCAGTTCAGGAGAAGAAGGTTTTAAATTATTTTTTGACGCGTTTTTAAAAAATAATACTAACTTTAAGAACGTAAATCTGATTTTGGATTTTTCCGAATTAATTAACATTGATTTAAATAAAATCTTGCTATTTTCGCAATTAAGTGAAAAGCATAGAAATAACAACAAGTCTTTTGTCATTGTTTGTGAAGGAATAGAGTTTGATAAGATACCCGATGAAATTGTAGCGGTTCCGACTTTTAAAGAAGCAGAAGACATCATAGAAATTGAAGATATTGAACGCGATTTAGGATTTTAAATACACTATATGGTAAAAAAACTACTCTCTATTATTTTTTTATTAACCTTTTCTACAGCACTTCTTGCACAAGAAGATGATGCTAAAGATCTTGAAATTCTTGAAGGCGCACTGATAGGAATCCACGAAGTTGTGGCTTCTCCGAACCCCTTTAGTGTATCTACCAGAATCAGATTTGAAGCAGACGAAGCTTTTGACATCGATTTTATCGTTAAAGATTTGCTTGGAAATACAGTCTATGCTGAAAAGCGCAAAGCAGAAAAAGGACATAATTCGATCCCCTTCTTTCGTGATGAACTAGAGTCAGGTATTTATATTTATTCATTAAAGACCAAGACAAAAGTGATTTCCAAGAGGATTGTGATTAAATGAGTTTTAAACTGACCATATTAGGCTGTCATTCAGCCACGCCAAGAACTTTGGCGCATACCTCATCTCAATATGTGGAGATGAACAATGAACGTTTTTTAATAGACTGCGGAGAAGGAACTCAAAGACAATTACGAAAATATAAGGTTACGTTTTCGAAGATTAAATACGTCTTTATCTCACATCTTCATGGAGATCATTTTTTTGGGTTAATCGGCTTAATTTCAACGTTCAGCCTTTTAAACAGAAAAACTGAATTGCATATCTATGGACCGAAAGGAATCAAGGAAATAATTCTTCTACAGCTTAAATTATCAAAATCATGGGTTGACTATCCCTTGTATTTTAATGAGTTAGATTCTAAAGAATCGGAACTGATACTTGACAATGCCAAAATAGAAGTACATACCATTCCTCTCAAACATCGCGTCTATACAAATGGCTTCCTTTTCAAGGAAAAAGTCAAATCCAGAAAACTCAATATGTCTGCCGTAAAATTGCACCCTGAAATCGATATCTGTGATTATCAGAATCTAAAAGACGGAAAAGATTTTAAAAATGAAGATGGAAGTCTGATTGACAATAAGCTTTTAACACATGACCCCCCTGCTCCCATTTCATATGCCTATTGCAGTGATACGGCGTTTACGGAATCAATTATACCGCTTGTAAAAGATGTAGATCTTTTATACCATGAATCTACATTTCTTGACAAACACGAAGAACTTGCAACAAAAACCAAACACAGTACGGCATATCAAGCAGCCACTATTGCGCTTAAAGCATCCGTCAAAAAATTAATCCTGGGCCATTATTCAAGTAGGTATGATTCTCTGGAGCTTTTCAAAGAGGAGGCTGAGCAACTATTTCGTCCAGTGATTTTAGCCCAGGCCGGGAAAGAAATCAAAGTTTCTAATCAGAACTGATTTAAACTAAGCATCACCAGGGTGCATGCCTTTTCAAAAAAAATATTCTTTTCCCTTAATAATTCTTCAAATTCTATGTTTTCAGAGCCAGGGTTAAATATGACTCTCTCAGGATTCAGATCAATAATATAGTCATAAAATGAACGCTGATTTACTGAATTCAAATAAACCGAAACTGTATGAATACCCGTCAGGGTCTTTGGTTCCGTAAAAACCTTTGCCTCGTCCAGACTCCCTGCAATAGCGCCAATACCCATCACTTTATGACCATATTTGAGCAATTTTTTCATGGCCATATTGGAATACCTCTTTTCGTTAAAGGAAGCGCCCAAAACCAACACTTTTTTCATCTCTTATAATTTTTTTCAATGATGTTATTCCCACATTTTCGAGGAATAGTCAAATGTAGTTAAAAACTTCTAGGATCTTGAATAAGTAATTGACAGCCTTTTTTCAAGAGGATAAAGAAAGAAATTTTTAATCACCTGATCTTATAGGAAACCTAGAAGGGCATCACCATCAAATCAATAAGGAAAACTCACATTTTCGTGCATTTTTTTTGCCACAAGCTATTATTTTTTGGATATTGCGTTCCCAACCAAAAATACACAATACAAATTATGTTGAAGAAACTAGTAGTATGTACGATGATCCTAAGTCCCTTGCTAGGATTTGCTCAGGAAAAAGAAGGAGTTGATGAAGTGATAAATAAGGAGTTTATGCCTATTGCCACGTGGTGGGAAAACACGGTACTCACCTCGGTCCCGATTGCTGGATATGACATCCCAATTGTACTTATGTTATTAGTTTTTGGAGCGACCATGTTTACCGTATATTTCGGGTTTCCTGGGATCTCAAAATTCAAACTTGCCATCAATACAGTGAGAGGTAAATACGACGAGATCGATCATCATAGTGTAGAGAAAGCTGATTTGAACATTATAGATGGCGATTTGGTAGGCACCATAAAAGACGAAAGCCAGGAAGGTGAAGTAAGTCATTTTCAGGCACTCGCAACAGCAGTTTCTGGAACTGTAGGTTTAGGAAACATAGCTGGTGTAGCAGTAGCCATTGCCGTGGGTGGACCCGGAGCTACTTTCTGGATGATTATTTGTGGTTTAATCGGGATGTCAACAAAAATGGTGGAATGCACCCTTGGTGTAAAGTATCGTGATGTTGGAGAAGACGGAACAGTTTATGGCGGTCCGATGTACTACCTTAAAAGAGGGCTGGAAAGTCAGAATATGGCTGTTTTAGGTAAAATATTAGCCGTGATCTTTGCCGTCCTTTGTGTAGGTGCTTCTTTTGGAGGTGGAAATGCCTTTCAATCAAATCAGGCGGCGGTGCAGATCGTGAGTATGTTCGGTCTTGGTGGCAGCGCATCTGGTTTTATCATCGGAATAATAATGGCAGTTCTTGTGGGGATTGTGATCATTGGTGGAATCAAAAGAATCGCTAAAATCACTGAAAAAATAGTGCCATTCATGGCTGTTATATACGTGATTGCAGCTTTGATAATCATCTTTTCGAATTTTCAACATATTGGCGCTGCTTTTTCGCTTATTATTGAAGGAGCATTTACACCTATGGCAGGCCTTGGTGGAGTTCTTGGTGTGATTATCGTTGGATTTCAAAGAGCTGCCTTTTCAAACGAAGCAGGTGCAGGTTCGGCAGCGATTGCGCATTCTGCTGTAAAAACAAAATACCCGGCAAGTGAGGGTGTTGTAGCACTATTAGAACCATTTATTGATACCGTGGTTATTTGTACGATGACAGCCTTGGTGATTATCTTTTTTAATATGGATGTAGGTGCTTTTGATTATGGAAATTCTCAGAATAGTGCCGTACTGATTAATGCCACTGGAGAATACATTGGTGGTGTAGATTTAACATCAATGGCCTTTGATTCTGTGCTGCCAGGGTTTAGCTATATCTTGACCATTGCGATCATTTTATTTGCCTTTTCAACCATGATTTCCTGGTCTTACTATGGCCTACAATCCTGGAAATTTTTATTTGGAAGAGGTAAAGCAGCTGATATCTCCTATAAAATGCTTTTTCTTGTATTTGTTGTCATTGGAGCATCTGCGACACTCGATGCAGTAATCAAATTTTCTGATGCTATGATACTTGCACTTGTATTTCCTAATATGATTGGTCTTGTATTGTTGTTTCCAAAGGTCAAGCAGGAAATCAACAGGTATGTTGAAGCCATAAAAACGATAAAAACAAAATAAAAATTCTTAATGAACATATTGAAATCCCATTTCTGGTATAAGAAACGCCAAAGAAATGGGATTTTATTTTTACTCCTGTTTCTCTTTATTCTTCAGCTATTTCTTTACTTCTCAAATAACACCAACGAAGAATATCTTGAAAGTGAAGAATTTGCCTCTTTGGAGGCAAAGATTGATTCACTAAAAAAAAGTAAACTGGCATCTGCCAGCTCAAAGCCCTACTTCTTCAACCCTAATTATCTCACGGATTACAGAGCTTATCGTATGGGAATGAGTGTTGCTGAAATTGATAAATTTGCTGCCTTTAGAAATAAAGGAAGGTTTATCAATTCTGCCACTGAGTTTCAAAAAATAACCGGAATAAGCGACAGCCTGTTACAAGTTATGTCCCCTTTATTTAAATTCCCTGTCAGGACCTATAAAACCTTTGTTGGTGAGGCCTCCAATCGAAAAAAAAGCACTGCAATCTCGGTAAAAGATTTGAATGAGGTTAGCTATCAGGATCTTTTACTTATCCCGGGAGTTGACAGCAAATTGGCAAGGCGTATCTTATCATACCGCAGACTTATCAAGGGTTATTCGGTGAATGAACAATTATACGAGGTATATCATTTAGATAAAGCGGTGGCCAACAATATTCTTCAATATTACAAAGTGATCCGGCTCCATAAAATAGACAAAATTGATGTCAATACGGCCACTTTTAAGCAATTGCTGGCGATGCCTTATATAGACTATGAACTGACTAAAAAGATTGTCAACTACAGAGATGAATATACATTCTTTAAAAACCTTGAAGAATTGAAAAAAATAGACTCTTTTCCATTGGACAATTTTCATAGAATAGCGTTATATTTGTCGGCGGAATAAAAAGCTTACTATGAACTTCGAAATTTCAGAAACAAGAAATACAATAGCCCATTCTATAAGAGAATTTGCCAAGAAAAGCATCAAACCTTTTATGATGGACTGGGATGAGAATCAAACTTTCCCGGAAGATTTATTCCACAAGTTGGGAGAGATGGGTTTTATGGGTGTTTTAGTGCCTGAAGCTTATGGTGGTAGTGGTATGGATTACCATGAATATATTACCGTTATTGAAGAGATTTCGAAAGTAGATTCCTCCATAGGATTATCATTAGCGGCGCATAATTCTTTATGCACAAACCATATTCTTGAATTTGGAAATGAGGCACAGAAAGAAAAATGGTTGCCAAAACTCGCTCATGGAGAATGGATTGGTGCTTGGGGACTTACAGAACACAATACTGGAAGTGATGCCGGAGGCATGAGCACTACGGCTGTTTTGGACGGTGATCATTATGTGATCAACGGGGCGAAGAATTTTATTACCCATGGAATTAGCGGTCATATCGCTGTCGTGATTGTCAGGACCGGAGAAAAAGGTGATTCCAAAGGCATGACTGCTTTTGTGATTGAAAAAGGTACTCCCGGATTCTCTTCTGGAAAGAAAGAAAACAAAATGGGAATGAGAGCTTCCGAAACCGCTGAATTGATTTTTGACAATTGCCGTGTTCATAAAGACAATATTCTAGGTAAAGTTGGAGACGGGTTTATTCAATCTATGAAAATTCTGGACGGTGGAAGAATCTCTATTGGTGCCCTCTCATTGGGAATTGCCAAAGGTTCCTATGAAGCTGCTTTAAAATATGCCCAAGAAAGAGAACAATTCGGAAGATCAATAAGTAAATTTCAGGCGATTGGTTTCAAATTAGCTGACATGGCTACTGAAATTGAGGCTTCGGAGTTATTATTACACAAAGCGGCCCATGACAAAATTAAGGGAATTAAAATGACCAAGATTGGAGCAATGGCCAAAATGTATGCTTCTGAAGTATCTGTTAAAGTTGCCAATGAAGCCCTTCAGATTCATGGAGGTTATGGCTATACCAAAGATTTTCCTGTAGAGAAGTTTTACCGTGACGCAAAATTATGCACCATTGGTGAAGGAACCACAGAGATTCAAAAATTAGTGATTTCAAGAAATATCTTGAATTAAGATTTGTTTTTCAAACCTATATCTGCTGCTTTTTTCAACATAAAATTATAGGCCTCCTCGTAGTCATTTGAAATTTCTCCTTCTAAAATGGCCTCTTTTATGGCGTCTTTTATAATTCCGATTTCACGGCAAGGCTTTAAGTCGAAAGTATCCATGATTAATTCGCCTGATATGGGTGGTTGAAAATTACGAACATGGTCTCTTTCTTCAACCTCTTTTACTTTTTGACGAACCAGTTTGAAATTATTCAAATACTGTTTTTCCTTGGTTTTGTTCTTGGTGGTAATGTCTGCTTCACAATGAGTCATCAGATCATCGAGATCCTCGCCTGCATCGAAGATCAATCTACGTACAGCAGAATCTGTCACATTCTCAGCTAATATCACTGGTCTTGAACTCATCATCACAATTTTTTGTACATACTTCATTTTATCGTTCAATGGCATCTTCAGACGTTTAAATATCTTCTTCACCATTTTAGATCCTACGAATTCATGCCCATGAAAGGTCCAGCCAACTTTTTTATCAAATTTCTTTGTCGGGGCTTTTCCTATATCATGCAGCAAGGCTGACCATCTCAACCACAGATTATCGGTTTTCCCGGCAATATTATCCACTACCTGCAAAGTGTGGTAAAAATTATCCTTATGCTTCTGTCCTTTGATCTGTTCTACTCCCTGTAACTTGGACAATTCAGGTAAAATAAACGCCATCAAACCAGTTTCATGCAATAGTCTCAACCCTATGGAAGGTTTATCACTCATTAAAATCTTATTGAGTTCATCCACAACCCTCTCCTTACTAATAATCTGAATTCTCTTTGAGTTTCTGCCAATCGATTCCAAAGATGATGACTCTATCTGAAAGTTCAATTGACTGGAAAACCGAATGGCACGCATCATTCTTAAAGGATCATCGCTAAAAGTAATATCCGGATCAAGCGGTGTTCTAATAATTTTGTTTTGAAGATCATCAATACCATTAAAAGGGTCAAGTAATGCACCAAAATCGGATTGGTTCAAACTTATTGCCATGGCATTAATCGTAAAATCTCTTCTGTTTTGATCATCTTGTAATGTGCCGCTATCAACCAGTGGATTTCTACTGTGCTCGACATAGGATTCTTTACGCGCTCCAACGAACTCAATTTCAAGGTCTTTAAATTTGAGCATGGCTGTCCCATACGTTTTGAAAATTTGTACTTTCGGCTTATATGGCAGCAAATCAGCCATCTTATTCGCCAAATCAATACCGCTGCCAACAGCTACAATATCAATATCCTTTGCTTTTTCTCTTTCTAATAAAAAATCTCGAACGTACCCTCCAATCACAAAAGTTTGCAGGTCTAAAGAATTGGCAGCTTCGGAGATATAATCAAAAACTGGAAGTGTTACAGCCTTTTTTAAATTCATATTTGGATTCAGCATGTTACTTTCTGAGAAACTCAATTTCACCGAGCTCATTTAGTTTAATGATTTGAGAAGCAATTTTTTTTGATTCAACTGCCGGCAAATTTACTATATAATCCGCTTTCTTCAAAAGTAATGGGTCAATTTCATCAAAAGCAGCGGGAGAAGGACTTCCACTAAAATTAGCTGAAGTAGAAACAATGGGCTTACCAAACTCTTGCATCAGGGCGATGCAAAAATCATTTTGAACAATTCTTATCGCTACCGTATCGTCTGCGGCAACTACATTAGACGCCAATCCTTTCGGATGTTTATAAATAACGGTTGTTGGCCTTGTAGCATTCTTTAAAAAATCAACAAGGTCTACAGGAATATCAGAAACATAGGTTTTAAGCATTTCCATTCCATCTACAAGAATGATCAGGCTTTTACTATCGGGTCGTTTTTTTATTTTATAAACTTTATCAACTGCGTCTTCATTGGTCGCATCACAACCTAATCCCCAAATTGTATCTGTTGGGTAGATTAGGATCCCTTTATTTCTGATAACCTTTAAGGCCTTTGTAATTTCACTTTTCATTCCAAACTTATTATTTCTTTTACTCCTTCAGCCAAGTTTGGCGAAAATTGAAGTTTTTCCACATACTTTTTGGACTCATTCAAATTTAGTTCTTCCCCATGATAATATTCGTAATATATCTTGGCATAAAACTCCATCGAAAGGCTCTTGTTCTTCTTAATTAACCCGTATATAATTCTTTTTTTAAAACTCAAAATCATTACATTTACGACAAAAATAGGGAAAAATTTTCGCCATGATTCTGAATTTTAAAATTTATGGAGATATCTGTTATTATTAGTACTTACAATTCCATTGAATGGTTGGAAAAGGTTCTTTGGGGATATGAAAATCAGCTCTTCAAGGATTTTGAAATGGTAATTGCTGATGATGGATCTGGCCCTGAGACGAAGTTATTAATTGATTCTATGGCGAAGAAAGTATTCTATCCGATCCAACATATCTGGCAGGAGGATGATGGATTTCAAAAATCAAGAATACTGAACAAAGCCATTGTCGCCTGCAAAACAGATTATATTGTGATGAGTGATGGAGATTGTATCCCCAGGAAAGATTTTCTTCAGGTACACCATGAAAATAAAGAAGCAGGCTTTTTTATTTCAGGAGGTTATTTTAAACTCCCCATGACTATTTCGAAGGCAATCAGCAAAGAAAATATTTTATCGGGTGCATGTTTTCAAAAAACCTGGTTAAAAGAACGAGGTCTAAAAAAATCATTCAAGAATAACAAATTAACAGCGAGAAAAGCCAAAGCTACTTTTCTTAACAAAATAACAACTACAAATTCTACCTGGAACGGGCACAATGCATCAGGATGGAAAAAAGACATCCTAAAAGTCAATGGACTAGATGAGAGAATGCAGTATGGGGGTCAAGACAGAGAATTAGGCGAACGACTGATGAACCTGGGCATAAAAGGCAAACAGTTCAGATATAGTGCCATATGTCTTCATCTGGATCATAAACGAGGCTATAAAACTCCTGAATCGATCCAGAAAAATCTTGACATACGTTCCAATGTAAAAAAGAACAAGTTAAGTTATACACCCTTTGGAATCGTAAAATAACATGGTAGGGCCCTTCGACTAAACCGCCACATTGTATTCACGCAAAGCATCGTTCAAAGAAGTCTTCTTATTGGTTGACTCTTTTCTTTTTCCAATAATTAATGCACAAGGCACCTGATAATCTCCTGCCTTAAAGGTCTTGGTGTAACTTCCGGGAATAACTACTGATCTCGCTGGAACTTTTCCTTTCATCTCAATCGGTTCGTCACCGGTTACATCTATTATTTTTGTACTCATGGTAAGAACAACATTCGCTCCCAGTACCGCTTCTTTCTCTACATGAACACCTTCAACCACAATACATCGCGACCCGACAAAAACTCCATCTTCAATAATCACCGGAGCGGCCTGTAAAGGTTCTAATACACCTCCAATACCTACACCTCCACTGAGGTGAACATTTTTTCCGATCTGGGCGCAACTTCCCACAGTAGCCCAAGTATCAACCATCGTTCCTTCATCAACATAGGCCCCAATATTTACATAACTCGGCATCAAGATAGTTCCTTTGGAAATATAAGAACCGTGTCTTGCTACCGCATGTGGCACAACTCTTATCCCTTTTTCTTCATAGCCTCTTTTTAATGGAATTTTATCGTGGTACTCAAAAATTCCAACTTCTAACGTTTCCATTTTCTGAATTGGAAAATACAAAACGACGGCTTTTTTCACCCATTCATTAACCTGCCATCCATTTTCCAAAGGCTCCGCAACTCTCAAACTTCCTGAATCAAGCAGGTCAATAACGTTTCTTATAGCGTCCTGAACACCTGTTTCACTGAGTTTTTCTCTATTGTCCCAAGCATTCTCTATTATTTGTCGTAATTCATTCATATGGTTAAATTAAGACGCAAATATAAAAAGCACGAATCAAAAAATCCTTTTTTTTTGCATTCTTTTAAATCAAAAAAGAGGTAAATTTGCAAAAATTCAAAGCTATGTCTAGAATTCTTGCCATGGATTATGGTGAAAAAAGAATTGGAATCGCAGTTACGGATGAGATGCAAATAATTGCCTCTGGTCTTACAACTGTTCCTACCTCAGATATCTTTGATTTTTTAGAGGACTATACCAAAAAAGAAAAAGTAGAGTTGTTTTTAATCGGAGAACCCAAACAAATGAATAATACTGCCTCAGAGAGTGAAAAATTCATTGCTCCATTTATCAATAAATTACAAAGCAAATTAGGGCACATCCCTATTAAAAGAGTTGATGAAAGATTCACTTCAAAAATGGCTTTTCAAACGATGATTGACAGTGGGTTAAAGAAAAAGCAACGCCAAAACAAAGCATTGGTCGATGAGATCAGTGCAACGATAATTTTACAAAGTTATCTTTATAACAAATAAATAGACATTGATGATTTTACCAATTGTAGCTTACGGCGACCCTGTATTGAGAAAAGTGGCCAAGGATATTTCGAAAGACTATCCAAAACTCGACGAGCTTTTGTCCAACATGAAGGATACAATGAAGAATGCCCAAGGTGTTGGACTTGCTGCCCCACAAATAGGAAGGGATATCAGAATTTTTTTAATCGACGCCTCTCCTTTTGCCGAAAGTGATGAATTAGATGAAGAGGAGAAGTCGTTTTTACGTGATTTTAATAAAACCTATATCAATGCTAAAATTATTGAAGAAGAAGGCGAAGAATGGATATTTAATGAAGGTTGTTTGAGTATCCCAAACATCAATGAAGATGTTTCACGTAATGAAACGATTCATATTGAATATATGGATGAGAACTTTGATAAAAAGACGGATACCTTGTCAGGATTGGCTGCGAGAATATTTCAACATGAATACGATCATATTGAAGGGATTTTATTCACAGATAAACTGTCTAGCCTTAAGAAAAGATTATTAAAAAAGAAACTAGAAAATATTTCAAAAGGAAAAGTGGATGTTGGGTATCGAATGAAATTCCCAAATCTTAAAAAATAAAATGCGACAGCAAACCTGTGGAACAATAAAACCTATGGTTTACACCACCGTCAGTAGTTAAAAAATTAAATAGTAAAAAAAATATGAAATTAGAAAAAGTTATTGCCATTTCAGGAAAACCAGGATTGTATGAAATTATTTCTCAATCAAAATCTGGTGTTATTGTAGAATCGTTGTCTGACAAGAAAAGGTTTCCGGTTAATAGCCTGCACAATATCAGTACCCTTAATGATATAGCTATATACACCTATGAGGAAGAAGTTCCGTTAAAAGCAGTTTTCCTGAGTATTTTCGAAAAAGAATCTGGAGAAAAATCAATTAATCCAAAGTCCTCTAAAAATGAATTAACCTCCTACTTCGGGGAAGTACTTCCTGGGTTTGATGAAGAAAGAGTGTATGCTTCAAACATAAAAAAAGTGCTTTCATGGTACAATTCTCTGATTGATGCTAAATTTGATTTTTCAAGTATAAAGGAAGAATTGGAAGAAGAGAGTCAGGAAGAATCCTAAGCGTTTAGAATCAATTATGAGTCAAAGAGAAGAACAACTAAAAGCTTTCGGAAACCTTTTAGATATCATGGATGAACTCAGGGAGAAATGTCCCTGGGATAAAAAGCAGACGATGAATTCTCTGAGGCATCTTACGATTGAAGAAACCTATGAATTAGGTGACGCCATACTCGACAACAATCAGGAGGAAATAAAAAAAGAACTTGGTGACTTACTTTTGCATATTGTTTTCTATGCTAAAATTGGTTCAGAAACCGAGTCGTTTGATATGCTTGATGTTATTCAAGGAATCAACGAAAAATTGATCAGCCGACATCCTCATGTTTTTGGGGATGTTGTTGCTGAAACTGAAGAAGAGGTTGCCAAAAACTGGGAACAGCTCAAATTAAAAGAAGGAAAAAAATCCATACTTGAGGGTGTTCCGAAATCTTTACCCGCCTTGGTAAAAGCGAGCCGAATTCAGGACAAAGCGGCAAGTGCTGGTTTTGATTGGGACCGATCTGAACAGGTTTTTGAAAAAGTTCAGGAAGAAATACAGGAATTGCATGAAGAAGTTTTGAATAAAAATCATCGTAAAATTGAAGCTGAGTTTGGCGATGTACTTTTTTCTTTGATCAACTACGCGCGCTTTATTGATGTAGATCCTGAAAGTGCCCTCGAAAGAACCAACAAGAAATTTATTAAAAGATTCCAATACCTGGAAGAGGCTGCTAAAAAAAATGGGGAATCGCTCAAAGATATGACCCTGACTCAAATGGATGTGTACTGGAACGAGTCCAAAAAACATTTTGAGTAATTAATATCGGTTTTCTTAGGCTAAATTCCATTTGTTTAAGAACTAAAATTATGTTTAACTTTAGACTTTCCAATCTAGGTTAAACAACGATGAAAAAACACTTCTTATTCTTTGCGTTCTTCCTTACCACACGCCTTATTTTTGCTCAAAGCAGCACCGAATTTTTGGGTGAAACCATTACTTTCAAATCTGATGACGGTATCACGATTACGGCAGATTTGTACATGGACCATCCGAGCGATGCACCATTTATTGTGTTATATCATCAGGCGGGTTATAGTCGAGGAGAATACAGAGAGATTGCACCAAAATTGAACGCCCTGGGGTTTAATTGCATGGCAGTAGATCAACGCTCAGGCGATCAGGTGAACAATATTATTAACGAGACTCATAAAGAGGCGGTGACTAAAAACAAACCTACCGAATACTTGGATGCAATTCCCGATGTAGAAGCTTCCTATTTATATGTCAAGTACAGCATTAAACCAAGAAAAATAATCTTATGGGGCAGCTCCTACTCTGCTGCATTGATGTTTTATATGGGAAGTGAACATCATCAAAATTTATCAGGTATTTTATCCTTTGCCCCAGGTGACTACTTTCAAGTAAATGGCAAAGATCTTTCAAGCTATGCTGCAAAGGTGACATGCCCAGTATTTGTTACTTCTGCCAAAAGCGAATATGCCAATTGGAAACCCATATATGACAAGGTAAAATCAGATAAATCGTCATTTTTACCTGAAACTGAAGGCAAACATGGCTCAAAAGCCTTGTGGAAAAATAATTCAAATCATATGGCATATTGGACCGCAGTGGAAAAATTTCTACAAAAAATTAAATAAACCAGTACTCTTTATTCGAAATTCACTTTTACAAATCACTACTATGACCTTAGTTAAAGATATCACCGATCAAATTGAAAAACTCAGTCCCTTAGCCTATGCTGAAGACTTTGATAATGTAGGCCTTTTAGTGGGAGATGATGCACAAGAAGTAACTGGTGTTTTGGTGGCCTTAGACTGCCTGGAAAATACTGTTCAGGAAGCCATTGACAAAGATTGTAATCTGATCGTTGCATTCCATCCCATTATTTTCAAGGGTTTGAAAAAAATCAATGGAAAAAATTACGTAGAACGGGTTGTGATTAAAGCCGTAAAAAATGATATCGCTATTTATGCCATGCATACGGCATTGGATAATTCTATTAAAGGTGTATCGGCTAAAATGGCCGAAGTGATTGGCTTACAGAATTGTAAAGTGTTATTACCACAAAAAGGCCACCTTAAAAAACTAACCACCTATGTGCCTGAAAGCGAGGCTGATGCTGTTAGAAAGGCACTCTTTGAGGCCGGAGCTGGTCATATTGGAGATTATAGTAATTGTAGTTTTAACATGACGGGAGAGGGCACCTATTTAGGGAATGAAAATACGAAACCAAGTGTTGGAAAACCGGGCAGTTTTGAAAAAGTAAATGAAACGTTTATCACCGTTATATTTGAAGCCCATTTACAGTCAAAAATTTTAAAAGCTCTTTGGACAGACCACCCCTATGAAGAAGTAGCCTATGACATTGTTTCCTTGGATAATGTGCATGAACGAATCGGCATGGGAATCATTGGAGAATTAAACAAACCATTAAGTCCTGCTAATTTTTTCGAACATCTTAAAAGAACATTTAACCTGCAAGTCATACGGCATTCCGATATTGGCAAGAAAGAACTAAAAAAAGTGGCTCTTCTAGGTGGGTCCGGAAGTTTTGCTATAGAAAAAGCCATGGCTGCTGGAGCTGATATATTTGTCACAGCTGATCTTAAATACCACGATTTTTACAGAGCAGAAAACAAGCTTATTTTGGCAGATATTGGTCATTACGAAAGTGAACAGTTTACAAAAAATCTTTTAGTCGAGTTTCTTACAAAAAAAATCACTAATTTTGCACCTGCCTTGCCGGAAGGGAGGATTATTTTATCGAAAAACAATACAAATCCGATCAACTATTTTTAGAGATGACAAAAAAGAAAGAGGTTACCGTTGAAGACAAATTAAGAGCGTTGTATGATTTACAGCTTATCGATTCGCGAATTGACGAGATTAAAAATACCAGAGGGGAATTGCCATTGGAAGTGAATGACCTGGAAGACGAAATAGCTGGTTTGCAAACAAGACTGAATAACTTCAGTACTGATATTGAAAACCTTGAGACTGGAATTGCCAATAAAAAGAATAATATTGAGGAAGCAAAAAGCTTGTCTAAAAAATACCTGGAGCAGCAAAAGAATGTAAGAAATAACAGAGAGTTTGATTCTATTTCAAAAGAAGTTGAATATCAGGATCTTGAAATTCAACTGGCTGAAAAACACATTCGTGAATTTGAAGCTAAAATTGCAGCAAAAAATGAAATCATTGGAGCGGCAAAAGAAAAGATGACTGAAAAACAAACGCATCTGAAACACAAACAAGACGAATTAAATTCTATTCTTGAAGAAACAGAAAAAGAAGAAACATTGCTTCATAAAAAATCTGATGAATATAGCAAGTTAATTGATGAGCGTTTATTAAAGGCTTATACAAAGATCAGATCTAATGTAAGAAATGGTTTGGCTGTTGTAACTATTGAAAGAGGAGCTTCTGGAGGTTCTTTCTTCACGATCCCGCCTCAGCGTCAAGTTGAAATAGCAACCCGAAAAAAAATCATCACAGATGAGCACAGTGGAAGAATCCTGATTGATTCTCAACTGGCAGAAGAAGAAAAAGAAAAAATGTCAAAATATTTTTCTTAACATCTTAAACTTTAGACAATACCAATTGTCATCAATCTTATGAATAAAGCGATTAAAAACTTTCAAGCACTGGGTTTAATCGCTTTATTTTTTGTTTTATTCTCCTGCAATTCCAATTCAAAAAAAGAAAAAGGAGCACAACTCTATCAAGATCAATGCGCAAGATGTCATATAGCCCCTGATATCAATCATTTGCCAAAAGAATTCTGGACCAAGAGTATATTGCCGGAAATGGCTGCCAGAATGGGCATCAAAGATGGTGGGTTCAAGCCCTATGACAAAATGGATTTTGAAGAAATGGAAATTATCCATAATTCAGGAATCTACCCTTTTATGCCTTCTTTAAACGATCAGGACTGGGCCTTATTAAAAGCCTATATTTTAGAAATGGCACCAGATAGCCTGGCTCCTATCATTCATGATAAGGAGACGTTCGAACAACAGCTTTTTAAAGTTTCCATGTTTTCTATTGATGAGACTCCAGGGTCTTATTTCACCTATCTTTCTTATAAGAAGGAAAATAACAGTATCCATACAGGTGATATCTCAGGACAATTGATTCAATATGAATTCGAGACCAAAAACAGCCAAGTACTTAAAAAATCAGACAATGCTGTCGTTGGTTTCACAGACTTAGATTCAATTTCTTTTTTAACTGACATTGGCATTTTAGATCCATCCGAACTATCTTCCGGCAAAGTCATCGCATATCACAATGATGCAGAGAAGGTTATCATTGATTCACTGCACAGGCCGGTTTACAATGAGGTGCGGGATTTAAACGGAGACGGAACAAAGGAAATGCTGGTTAGTGAATTTGGACATTTAACAGGCAAACTTTCTTTAATGATTCTTGGGCCTTCAGGGAACTATGAAAAAAAGGTCCTCTTAAGTCAACCGGGAACAATTCGGACCGAAATTAAAGACTTAAACAATGATGGAAAGCTCGATATTGTTGCACTCACCTCACAGGGAGATGAAAGTATTACCTTTCTCTATCAGCAGGACAACCTGGTTTTCAGGAATGAAAAAGTGCTGCGCTTCTCACCTATTTATGGAAGCAGCTGGTTTGAAATACTCGATTATGATGGAGATGGAGACGATGACATCATCACTGTGAATGGCGACAATGCTGATAAAACTTATATTCATAAGCCTTATCACGGTCTTAGAATTCATTTAAATGATGGAGAAAACAATTTTAAAGAAGCCTTCTTTTTCCCTTTAAACGGTGCTACAAGATTTGTTTCAAATGACTTTGATCAGGATGGCGATATTGATTTTTCTATCATCTCAACATTCCCTGATTATGAAAATAAACCAGAATATTCTTTGATATATCTGGAAAACAAAAATGAGCAATTGTTCGATTTTGAAGTCCAAACCATAAAAGAAGCCAACGACAGCAGGTGGTTTCTCTTAGACATTGGTGATGTAGACAAAGATGGTGATATGGATATTATTTTCAGTGCATTCACCTATGTATTCACTCCTGTTCCTCCAAGTATTTCTGAAAAATGGAACACTACCAATGCAGATATCATGATTCTAGAAAACACCCTGATCAAAAACTAAAAGCGTTGCATACCAAACTATAGGTATGGCCTCCACCCAAAACATCGTGTAAAATCGTTTCCGCAAAGGGCTGCTAAATGCAATAAAAAAACTGGTAATCAAGGCGATCATCACATGGATCTTGAAGTCAACTGAATTGGTATCTTTCAAAAAGATATCAATGGCAAGAAACCCTAATATGGCTGCAATTGCTATAACTTTTGCTCTATCTATTCCTAAAACCTGTGGAAGGGTTGCCAATTCGGGATGATCAAATTGTGAATCTCTAATATCAAAGGGGATGGTGATGGCCAAAACAAACAGAAATCGTTGCAGAAAATACAGACCTTGATCAGGAAGTTCCAGGAGATTTGCTTCTGCAAGAGGAAAAACAACGCTGACTCCTGCCCAGGTAAAGCTGATTAAAAAAAGTTTTAAGCCAGGCACCTGCCTCAAGCCCCTGCTTTTATTCTTGGCAGGCAACACGTATAAAATAGTTGTAAGCATAAAAGGCATCAGGGTATAAAACCCATGCAGGTTAAGTTTACTGGCGCAATACAGCATTCCACTAAAGGCGATTGCATTTAAAAAAATGAGTCCTTTTTTATTGGCTGCTATCCAATTTGAGGTCATTGTTTTTATGCTGTCAAGCTGCACCACCCGAATGAGATTATAGGAAAGAATTGTTGAAAAGAAGACAAAAAATGCTAAAAACTCGTTTTGAAAATTATAGTGCAAATAGGTGATTCTCGTTAAAGAATAACAAGCAATTGCCACATGAATATTAGCAAAAATGTAAAATTCGAACCACCTCTTTAAAAGATTCATTTTATCAGTTGAAGGTTGTAAAAATAATTAAAAAAATCCGCATGATATCATTTTGAAAAATCAAGCAATTTCAACAAAATTGAGTATTTTTGTGAACCTTAAAATAAACAACAATTATGCGTACAGATTCTTTTGTTTTACGTCATCTTGGACCAAGCCAGCATGAAGTATCTGAGATGTTGGACACTATTGGTGTCAGCAGTCTTGATGAATTGATTTACAATACGATACCTAATGACATTAGGTTAAACAGAGCGCTCAACCTACCTGAGGCCATGAGCGAGAATGAATTTGCATCGCATATTCAGAAACTGGGCAATAAAAACAAACAATTCAAGTCATACATAGGACTGGGTTATCATCCCACAACGCTTCCGGCTGTTATTCAAAGAAATATTTTTGAAAACCCTAGTTGGTATACCTCGTACACACCTTATCAGGCAGAAATTTCTCAGGGAAGATTGGAAGCATTGTTAAATTTTCAAACGGTGATCACCGATCTTACCGGATTACCTTTGGCAAATTCTTCTTTGCTGGATGAAGGGACTGCAGCTGCTGAGGCCATGATCATGTTGTGGAATGGAAGAAGTCGCGCACAGAAAAAGAGTGCAGCGAATAAGTTCTTTGTTTCGGATGCTATCTTTCCACAAACAAAAGATATCCTTTCAACCAGAGCAGAACCTCTTGGAATAGAATTAGTGTATGGAGATCACAGAGAAATCTCATTGGATGAAGAGTTTTACGGGTGCATATTACAGTATCCTGCCAAGGATGGAATGATCTTCGATTATACGGATTTCATTTCCAAAGCGCATGAACTAGAGATTAAAGCTGTTGTTGCAGCTGATATTCTGAGTTTGGCCATACTTAAATCACCGGCTGAAATGGGAGCTGATGTTGCCGTGGGTACGACACAGCGATTTGGAATTCCATTGGGATTTGGAGGTCCTCATGCAGCCTACTTTGCCACTCATGAAGCTTATAAGCGGTTAATTCCCGGACGTATTATTGGCGTAACAGTAGACCTGGATGACAATCGGGCACTAAGAATGGCTCTTCAAACAAGAGAACAACACATAAAAAGAGAAAGAGCAACTTCCAATATCTGTACGGCTCAGGTACTACTGGCAGTAATGGCCGGAATGTATGCGGTTTATCACGGAGGTGAAGGAATCAAATACATTGCACGCCAAATTCATTCTCTGGCCAATATTTTGGATCAGGCCCTTTTAAAACTGGGCTTGGAACAAGAAAACAAGGCATACTTTGATACCTTAAAAATTAAAGTATCTAATTCAGACAAGTTAAAAGAACTTGCCGAGGAAGAAGAGGTAAACTTTAACTATATCGATGCAAATACCATCAGCATTTCAATCAATGAAACTACAACTGATGCCGATATAGAACAGGTCATTGACATTTTAGCACAATCAGAAAATTTATATTCTTTTAAGATAAAGGAGTGTCCGGTAAGTTTATCAATTCCTGATGAATTACAACGAAAGTCGGCATTTCTTACCCATGAGGTGTTTAAAAAGTATCATTCTGAAACTGAAATGATGCGTTACATCAAACGATTGGAAAGAAAAGACATTTCATTGGCAGATTCTATGATTTCACTTGGTTCCTGTACCATGAAATTAAATGCCGCCACTGAAATGCTTCCGCTGAGCACGAGTAACTGGAATTCTATCCATCCTTTCGTTCCGGTGAATCAGGCACAGGGGTATCATGAAATGTTAAAAGAACTCGAATCTCAATTGAATGAAATTACTGGTTTCGCCGCGACTTCATTGCAGCCCAATTCTGGTGCACAAGGTGAATACGCTGGACTGATGGTCATACGAGCTTTTCACAAATCTAATGAGCAGGCGCATAGAAATATCTGTTTGATTCCAGCCTCGGCCCATGGAACGAATCCGGCCTCGGCTGTAATGGCCGGGATGAAGGTTGTTGTTACCAAAACCTCAGAGTCGGGTAACATCGATCTAGACGATTTAAAAGAAAAAGCACTATTACATAAAGACAATTTAGCGGCACTCATGGTCACTTATCCTTCTACCCATGGTGTTTTTGAGTCAGAAATTCGAGAAATCACAAGGGTTATTCATGATAATGGAGGTCAAGTGTACATGGATGGGGCCAATATGAATGCACAGGTCGGACTTACCAATCCGGCAAAAATTGGTGCTGATGTCTGCCATTTGAATTTACATAAAACCTTTGCCATTCCTCATGGAGGCGGAGGACCTGGTGTTGGCCCGATTTGTGTGGCAGCACATTTGGCTGAATTCCTACCTTCGAATCCAGTGATAAAAACTGGTGGGAAAAATGCCATCAATGCAATTTCAGCAGCACCTTTTGGATCTGCCATGGTTGATTTGATTTCCTACAGTTATATCAAAATGCTGGGAAGCAGCGGCTTAACTGAGTCGACAGTTACTGCTATCTTAAATGCAAATTACCTCAAGGCTCGTTTAGAAAAGCACTATAAGATCTTATATGCCGGTGAAAAAGGGTTTGCTGCCCACGAAATGATTGTTGATTTCAGAGAGTTTAAAGCAAAAGGTATCGAGGTAACTGATATCGCAAAAAGATTGATGGATTTTGGTTTTCACGCTCCGACCGTATCCTTTCCTGTTGCCGGAACACTAATGATCGAACCAACTGAAAGTGAGAACAAACAAGAAATTGACAGGTTTGCAGATGCCTTGATTCAAATCAAGACTGAGATCGATCACTATGAAGGCGAAGACAGTGTTTTAAAAAATGCTCCTCACACTCAAAGTATGCTTACATCTGATGAGTGGGACTATTCTTACAGCAGAAAAGAAGCAGCGTTTGCCTTGGATTTTGTGGCCGACAATAAATACTGGCCAACAGTGCGAAGGGTCAATGAAGCTTATGGTGACAGGCATTTAGTATGTTCCTGTAACCCGATAGAAGATTATATAGAACAATAATATTTTGAACAAAAATGTCAGAAGGCATCCATTACATCAAGGTTTACAGGATTTAGCAACAATAAGCGCAAGAATTCATTAATTTTGTTAACTTTTTTAGAATTTATTTATCTAAAAAAATTGTATTTTTGCCATTCTGAAAAAAATTTAAATACAAATGAAGAAAATAACGAAACAAACCTACATCAATTGGTACAAGGACATGTTGTTTTGGAGAAAATTCGAAGACAAACTTGCCGCTGTATACATCCAACAAAAAGTAAGAGGTTTTCTGCATTTATATAATGGTCAAGAAGCTGTATTAGCCGGTGCACTTCATGCGATTGATCTTTCGAAAGACAAGATGATTACTGCCTACAGAAATCACGTTCAGCCTATAGGAATGGGAGTTGATCCTAAAAGAGTCATGGCCGAATTATACGGAAAGGTTACCGGTACTTCTCAAGGTATGGGTGGTTCGATGCATATTTTCTCAAAAGAAAAAGGTTTTTATGGAGGTCACGGTATCGTTGGTGGCCAGATTCCACTGGGAGCCGGTATCGCATTCGCCGATAAATATTTTGGTCGTGACGGAGTCACTATCACGTATTTTGGTGACGGAGCCGCCCGACAAGGATCCTTACATGAAACTTTCAACATGGCAATGGCATGGAAATTACCTGTTGTATTTATTGTTGAGAATAATGGATATGCCATGGGTACTTCTGTAGCCAGAACCGCCAATCATGAAGAAATTTGGAAATTAGGACTGGCTTATGAAATGCCATCAGAACCTGTAGATGGAATGAATCCTGTTGAAGTTGCAAAAGCCATGGATAAGGCCGTAAGTCATGCAAGAAGTGGTAAGGGACCTTATTTCCTGGAAATGAAAACATATCGATACAGAGGACATTCGATGAGTGATGCTCAAAAATACAGAACAAAAGATGAAGTTGCTGAGTATAAAAAAATCGATCCGATTTCTCAGGTGCTTGAGGTCATTAAGGAAAAGAAATATTTGACGGATAAAGAAATTCAGGCGATCAATGACGATGTAAAAGAACAGGTATTAGCTTGTGAAAAATTTGCAGATGAATCTCCTTATCCTGAAAAACAGCAGTTGTACGATATGGTATATGAAGAAAAAGACTATCCTTTTTTAAAACATAGACTGTAATTTATTAAAGATCAATTTTAAATATCCTATTAAAGAAAAAAATATGGCTGAGATAATAACCATGCCCCGATTAAGTGATACCATGACAGAAGGAGTTGTGGCAAAATGGCTGAAGCAAGTGGGCGATAAGATTGAGGAAGGAGATATTCTTGCAGAAATTGAAACTGACAAAGCTACCATGGAGTTTGAATCTTTCCATGAAGGGACCTTGTTACATATTGGTGTTCATGAAGGTGAAACTGCAAGTGTGGACGCTTTATTGGCCATCATCGGAAATGAAGGTGACGATTATAAAAGCCTGTTGGATCAATCGAATGGTTCGGAAGAAACTGAGGCGCCTGCTGCGGTTGCTCCTGTCGCTGAAGTTGAAGAGACATCTTCTGAGCAAGTGGCTCCCCCTGCAGGTGTAGAAGTAATTACCATGCCCAGACTTAGTGATACCATGACTGAAGGAACGGTGGCAAAATGGTTAAAGAATGTTGGTGATACTGTTGATGAAGGAGATATCTTAGCTGAAATTGAAACTGATAAAGCCACGATGGAATTTGAATCTTTTCATCAAGGTACCTTATTATATATTGGAGTTCCGGAAGGAAGTTCTGCTAGCGTGGACGCTGTGTTAGCTATGATTGGTGATAAAGGAACAGATGTTGCCGCTTATGCCGAAAGTTTAAAAAATGAAACACCAGCCGCTGCAAAAGCTGAAGTTACAAAAGAAGCAGTTCCTGTTGCTACACCACCAGCTGCAACGGCCTCGAGCCCGGCAGCAAGCAGTAACGCAACTCCGGTTGTTCAAACCAGCAGTTCAAATGGTCGAATCGTTGCATCTCCTTTGGCTAAAAAATTAGCATCCGAAAGAAATATCAACTTGTCTCATATTAATGGTACCGGTGAAGGTGGCCGAATCATTAAGAGAGATATTGAAAATTATACACCAGGTTCCGGTGCAGGGAGCAGCGCACCATTCGTGCCTGCAGGTCAGGAGAGCTATGAAGAAGTTCCTAATTCTCAAATGAGAAAGGTTATTGCCAGAAGATTGGGTGAGTCAAAATTTACAGCACCTCATTATTATTTGAATGTTGAGTTTGACATGGATAATGCCATCGCATTCCGCACGCAGTACAATTCGATTCCAGATACTAAAATATCATTTAATGATATCGTTGTAAAGGCGACTTCTTTAGCGCTTAAGCAACACCCGCAGGTAAACTCTCAATGGTTTGATGACAAAATCAAAAAGAATCACCATGTACATATTGGAGTTGCAGTAGCCGTTGAAGATGGTTTACTTGTTCCCGTATTAAAGTTTGCAGATGAACAAAGTTTAACACAAATCGGATCTCAGGTAAAAGATTTTGCAGGTAGAGCAAGAAATAAAAAATTGGCCCCTGATGAAATGGAAGGAAGTACTTTTACCATTTCAAATTTAGGTATGTTTGGTATCACTGACTTCACCAGCATCATCAATCAGCCTAATTCAGCCATTCTATCTGTTGGAGCGATTGTTCAAAAACCAGTAGTGCGAGAAGGTACTATCGTAGTTGGAAATACTATGAAACTTACACTGGCTTGTGATCACAGAACAGTAGACGGTGCTACGGGTGCCATGTTCTTACAAACATTGAAAGGATTTATTGAGAATCCTGTTACAATGTTAGTGTAAGAGGTATTGAAAAAATATTTTTGAAAAGCCTGTGTTTTACACAGGCTTTTTTTTTATTCATCCATCAAGGTGACCCCATAATTTGTATATTTGAAAATAAGAATTGACCCTACTGAAAAAGTACATTAGACTTAATTCATTTCTAGAATTTTTCACAACTAATTATTATGAGTAACAAACCTTTAAATTCTTTCAAAATATCTCGATTCATCAATGAAGAAGCCTATGGTGGAATCATGCTAATTATTGCCACCATTATTGCCTTAATTTGGGCCAATTCTTCCTTCTATGATTCATATCACTATGTATGGCATGATTATAAAGTAGGATTGGTTTGGGGTGAGATAGACCTTGTTGCGTCTTTGCATCATTGGATCAATGATGGATTGATGGCATTATTTTTCTTTGTCGTAGGTCTGGAAATAAAAAGAGAAGTAATGGGAGGAGAATTATCTTCCATGAAAAAAGCCTCCTTACCTATTGCTGCAGCTGTAGGTGGAATGTTGCTACCTGCGACATTTTATGCCATCGCAGTGATTAATTACCCTGAATACATTAATGGCTGGGGAATTCCAATGGCTACAGATATTGCTTTTGCTTTGGGATTATTAGCCATGTTGGGCAGCAGAGTTCCTCTAAACCTTAAAATTTTTCTTACAGCATTGGCTATTGCAGATGATCTCGGAGCCGTGTTGGTCATCGCTGTTTTTTATACGGAATCTATAGATTACAATGAACTATTATATGCTGGCTTGTGTCTGACAATTATGATTATTGCTAACTTTGCAGGGGTCAGAAGAACTGTATTCTATGCCATTATAGGATTCGCCGGTGTTTGGATTGCATTTATTTACTCCGGTGTTCATGCCACCATTGCTGGAGTTTTAATAGCGCTCACAATTCCTGCAAGAACTAAAATAAGTGAATCTGACTATATCGATAAAATAAGCCAGCATCTCAATAAATTCAAATTAGAAAAACCTGATGAGAAAAGTACATTGCTTACGAAAAAGCAGGTTCATGTCATATCCGATATTGAAGACCTGAATAAAAATGCCCATACTCCTTTACAGAAACTTGAACATGCTTTGCATCCGGTCACAGCTTATTTTATATTGCCTGTATTTGCCTTAAGTAATGCAGGAGTTCATATTGACGGGAAAGTAATCGATATGTTGATACACCCAATTTCGATTGGAATTATTTGTGGTTTGGTTCTGGGAAAGTTTATTGGGATATCACTCTTTTCTCGACTTATGGTCAAATTTAAGATCGCCTCTTTACCTGAAGGAGTAAGTTGGAATCAAATCTATGGTGTCGCTTTCTTAGCAGGTATTGGCTTTACCATGTCTATGTTCATTTCAGACCTTGCCTTTAAAGATGAATCCTTTAAACAGATAGCAAAGGTAGGAATTATGATGGCCTCCTTACTATCCGCTTTGATAGGTATGCTATGGTTAGGGTTAACCTCTAAAAAATAAACTATTTAAGACCGTTATCACATGGACCCGCTTTGGATCATTTTTGCATTTGGCTTTGGATTTACCGTTAAACAGATAGGACTGCCTCCCCTGGTTGGCTTTCTATTAGCTGGTTTTGCATTGAATCTTTTTGGAGTGAATCTTACAGATACCTTGGTTCAAATAGCCGATTTTGGCGTTTTGCTGCTGTTGTTCACCATAGGACTAAAATTAAAAATAAAAAACTTGTTACATCCCGAAATCTGGGCAGGCTCATCAATTCATATGTTGATTGCAACAATATTTTTTGGCCTTTTGGTTTTATTTCTAAGTTATATAGGATTTTCAAAATTTGCAGGCCTTGGCGTAGCCACTTCCTTTTTAATCGCATTTGCCCTTAGTTTTTCAAGCACCATTTTTGCTGTAAAAATATTGGAAGAAACTGGTAACATGAATACTGCTCATGGAAAAATTGCCATCGGTATTTTAGTAATGCAGGATATATTTGCAGTTATATTCCTTACGATTAGTTCTGGTGAAATACCATCTGTATGGGCCCTGGCCCTATTGCTTTTGGTCTTTGTTCCGAAACTGATTCAGAACAAAAAGTTCTCATTTATACTCAATCATACCGGACATGGAGAATTATTGATCCTGCTGGGTGTATTACTGCCCATGGCAGGTGCTGCATTATTCACCACATTGGGATTAAAAGCTGATTTAGGTGCATTGGTATTCGGGATCTTATTTGCTGAGCATAACAGGGCCGAAGAATTAGCGAAAACAATGATGGGTTTTAAAGATTTATTTCTTGTGGGCTTCTTCTTAACAATTGGTTTGTCTGAAGTCCCGAGTTTTGAAGCTTTTAATATAGCACTCTTCCTGGCACTCTTAATTCCTTTCAAAACAGGGCTTTTCTTTTTTATATTAACAAGGTTTAAGTTGCGGGCCCGAACATCTGTACTAACCTCTTTTAGCTTATCGAATTATAGTGAGTTTGGACTTATTGTTGGTGCTGCAGGTGTAGCAAACGGTTGGATAACTACCGAATGGCTAGTCATCTTCGCAGTATCCTTATCGCTGACCATGATTATGTCGTCACCGTTAAACATGAGAGCCCAGTCAATTTACGCGAAATTTCAACAATTCTTTTTACGATTTGAAACCAAAACAAGACTTTTGGAAGACGAACCCATTGTCTTTGCACAAGAAGAAGTCATTGTCTTTGGTATGGGGCGGACAGGTTCAAAAGTATATGATGTAATGGCTAAAAAGTATAACAAGAATGTGTTAGGAATTGATATTGATTTAGACGTAATTGAGGCGCATCGAAAAGCCGGCAACAATGTATTACAAGGAGATGTGAACGATCTTAATTTCTGGCAGCGAATCAACATGTCTGAAAACCTTCCTCTGGTAATTCTTGTAACACCAAGTCATGCCACAAATATGAGTGTGATTGAACAATTAAATCTTATTCATTGCAGTATTAAGGTGGCTGCCATTTCGCGCTATGATGATGAAATGCAGGAACTGATGGATGCGGG
>NZ_JBPCUJ010000097.1:0-2965 GCF_051011215.1 Lutimonas sp. | reverse complement strand
CGTTGTACACCATAGATCAAAATGCAGTTTTTAGATGAAACCCTTTCAAAGAATTTTAAATTTCAATACCTTTAATCTATTAAACATCTGACTTGTACAAACAGTTATTTAATCATATTAAAAAATTATCTCCAGAATATCCCGAAGAGGATTTAAATAATTTAGTGCGTTATTTTGAATTTAAGAAAGTATCAAAAGGTGATATACTTTTAGAAGCTGGGAAAATTTGTCGAAATGGTTATTATGTAGTTGAAGGGTGCTTTAGGTATTTTATTACAAATTCAGAAGGAGTTCAGTTTAATACCCAATTTTCTTTTGAAGATTGGTGGATCGGTGATATGCAAGGACTCGTAAATAATATCCCTTCAAAGATTAGCATCGAGGCAATAGAGGATAGTACCCTAATTGCTATTTCGGCCAACGACTATAATTATTTACTCCAGAACTCTCATTCATTTGCTACATTTAAACAAAGACTTAGAGCCAGGGCTTATGAATCTCGTATTGATCACTCAATAGAATTTCACGAAAGTGCCGAAACACGCTATGCGAACCTTTTGTCAAAAACCCCATTTATAGCTCAACGAGTCCCACAATATCATATCGCCTCTTATTTGAGTATAACCCCAGAATCTCTAAGCAGGCTCAGAAAAAAAATATCCTCCTGATCCATTTCTTATCATAGGTCAATTTTTTCAGAAACGAACTTATCCTAAATCAATTTTTTTGTCCATAACTCCATCTACTTTTGGTTAAATTATTAACTAATCTAAAAACATCATCATGGAAACAATGGTAGAAAAACAAGTAGATCCTTCAAAAATAATGCAAATTGGAATGGGTTTCTGGGCATCAAAAACACTCATTACAGGAGTAAATATGGGGTTGTTTACCCTATTGGCAAAAGAAAAACTATCCGCACGAGATTTAAGCAAACAGCTGAAACTACACAAGAGAAGTTTATATGATTTTTTAGATGCATTGGTAGCACTCGGTTTTTTGAAACGAAGTGGGTTAAGGGAAACTGCCATATACAGCAACTCCGAAGAGGCCAATATATTTCTTGATAAAGAAAAACCTAGTTATTGCGGAGGAATATTGGAACTGGCCAATAATCGATTATATCCAAACTGGAATTATCTCGAAGATGGGCTAAAGACAGGTTTATCGTACGATCAATTGAATCCGGAATCAAAACCCCTTTTTGAAGATGTATATTCTTCTTCGGAAAAACTAAATGAATTCTTGAGGGCAATGGGTGGGTTGCAAATGGGTAATTTTATTGCCCTTTCTAATAGATTCGATTTCTCCAAACATAATACCCTTTGTGATATTGGAGGAGCAGGAGGTTATCTTTCTGCACAGGTGGTCATGAACAACAATCACATGAATTGTATTTCTTTTGACTTACCGCAAGTCACACCTGTAGCGACTAAAAATATTGAAAGTATGGGTTTAAATGATAAAGTAGCTACCCAATCAGGGGATTTTTTCAAAGAAGAGTTTCCAAATGCAGATGTCATTACTATGGGAAACATTCTTCACGATTGGGGAACTGAAGATAAAAAAATGCTCATCCAAAAGGCCTATGATGCGCTACCATATGATGGGGCACTAATTGTTATTGAAAACATAATCGATGACAACAGGAGTGAAAATGCCTTTGGACTCTTGATGTCACTAAACATGTTGATCGAAACCAGTGAGGGATATGATTTCTCTAAAGCTGATTTTGAAGTATTGGCAGGTGTAATCGGTTTTAAAGACATTAGTATCATGCACCTTACAGGACCAACAAGCGCTATCATAGCCATAAAATAAATCGTTAATCTCTAAAAATAATATTATGAAAACCATCATTAAATTCACCTTGTTAATTGTAATGAGTATGTTAACCATCTCTACTCATGCACAGAAACCTAGTACGAAGCATTATCTTTCCATCTCTCATGAAGTTTCAGATTACAATAGCTGGAAAGTTGTATTCGACAAATTTAACATTGACAGGGAAGAAGCTGGAATTATTGATTTATTTGTTAAAAAAAATATTAATAACACCAATTCCATTACTGTTTTTTCCAAAATAACAGATTTGAAAAAAGCTCAAATTTTTATGTCAAGCCCTACATTAAAAGAAGCCATGAAAAATGCTGGGGTAACTAGTCCCCCGATTATTGTTTTTTATAAATCTGCAAACGAATATGACTTAATAAATACGTCGTCCCTAATTACAACAATTACTCATTCTGTAAAAGACTACTCTACTTGGAAAAATGTGTATGAGTCTGCAGAGCAGATGAGAAAACAGGAAGGTATAATAGATCATGTAGTGCTTAAATCGCTTATTGATGAAAATGTTATTACAATTCTAGGTTCTTCAACCTCAGCCGATTCTTTTAACAAATTCATGGCCAGTCCAGATCTCAAGACGGCAATGGGAAAAGCCGGTGTGACGTCAAAACCAGAGGTAAAAATTATACTTTAGACATTAAACGGTGTACAACAATGTATAAAAGCAATAGCGGTTTGGGTACATACTCAAACCGTTTTTTGTGTTTTATTAAGTATCTTGTTATCCGAAAAGTTGGTGCGCATAGTCCACAACTGCTCTTATACTAAACCGTTAGTACCAATAAAATAAAAATCATGCCAGAAGTTACAGCAGAAAAAAATGAGAAAATCGCCAAAATGAATTTTGGATCCATTTATCCGCATTACCTGAATAGAATAGAAAAGCACGGTAGAACCAAAGAAGAACTTGATCGAGTTATTTTGTGGTTAACTGGTTATGAACAGAATAAATTAGAATCTTTTATTGTCGGCAATGGAACTTTTGGAGATTTTTTTGAGGGTGCCAGTGTGCATCAAAATGCGCACATGATTAAAGGTGTAGTATGCGGTTATCGTATTGAAGAAATAGCTGAGGAGTTTGCTTTGTATCGCGATTGCAGACGTATGGAAAAAC
>NZ_JBPCUJ010000096.1:0-12152 GCF_051011215.1 Lutimonas sp. | reverse complement strand
AACCAAAATGCTGCCAAGGGCATTTGCCTGATCCCCATCTGATGGGTCCATTCTATGGTTTTTCCAAAATCATCTCGTAATTCATTGAGATTATAATGCGAACTCGAACATTGTAATCCCTGATCCTCAATAATCTTTTTTAATTCAGTACCACTATACTTGGCAAATCTATCGAAAGTGCCTTTATAGCCTAAGGGAGAACACATTTCAACCTCGCTATAACCTAAATTGGCCATCTTTTTGAGCGTTCCCGGGAAGTCCTGGAACAACTGTTCGCGAAGTGTCCAGACCTGAAAGCCAATTGATTTCGGGGTATTTTTAAAACCCGATAATACAAAAGGTACTTGACTTAGTAGTGCTGCGGAACCTAATGCAGTCCCCGTTGATTTTATAAAATTTCTTCTTGATGTCATGGTAGGTTTGTTTCAACGTTCATAATAAAATGTTTATGCCTGTGCCTTTCAGAGAAGCGCATTAAACCTCATCCAGTCCCCAACCCTTACGATACTCTCTATTGAGGTATTCATTGGCTTTTTCGTTATTTTTAATCTTCATGGCTTCGGCATCGTAATGCAAGGTTTTTTGCGAACGCAGCGCCACTGCATATAAATTCACTGCTTCAGTTATTGGCCAGGCCTGACGGAAACCTCCTTCAATTTGTTTTCCATTTTTTATTCCTTCAATAAATCGTTGTATACCGGGCATCTTTACGGAACCGGCGGCAGCAGAAACCTCTTCGGTTTTCTTGATATCTCCACCCAATAAATACGGATCCGTTGCGCGAAAACTTCTGGTCATGATAATTCCCTTACTTCCTTTAAACATGATTCCTTCAGATGGAAATTCAACTCCTTGCTCATAAAATTCTTTTGGAACCGGAGGACGCATCCCGCCATCATACCATACCAGATCAATCGCTGGACGATCATCAACAGCAGGGTATTTAAAACGCATGGAACTGGCGTATGGAAAACTAAAATCATTATTAATTTTAAAGGCAGTTCCCTGCTCACTGATGCCACATACATGATTAAAGTTCGGCTCAATAATAGTTGGCTTGCCCAGCTTTAAATGTTCAAATACGGTCCATAAACTATAATGTCCCATATCCGCCATAGAGCCACCTCCAAAGTCATACCAGCCTCTAAAGGTCATGTTTGTATAATGAGGATGATAGGGTCTGTTTGCTTCGGGACCCAGCCATAAGTCCCAATCGAAACCCTCGGGTAGTTTTGGACTATCGGTTGGTTTTTTGGCATATTGAGGCCATACCGGACGGAAGGACCAGTTGTGAACTTCCTCTAATTCTCCTATAGCTCCATTACGTATCCACTCCATTACCTTCGGCATATCTCCACCATTTGAATCCCATGGTTGCAGATGGGTTGTTGCGTTCGATCTAAGAGCCATATCAAATACTTTCTTTCCCTCGATCAATCTATTCGCTAAGGGCTTATGTACCGAAACCGCAATGTCACGCTTTAAGGCCGCAGCACAAATTACTCCATGAAGGTGATCTGGTGTCATTACCTGAATCGCATCAAGGTCTTTTTCTTTCTCCAGCAATTCACGAAAATCAGTATATGGATTAGACTTGTAATTCTTCCCGGTTTTGGCATAATACGCATCAACTATTTCTTTCCCATTATTCAAACCTCCGGGAATCGTATTGTTACCTCCAGTGTTCCAATTTGGCTTACCTATTAATTCTCGCATCTGATCGCGCAGGTAGGTAGGTCCCCAGTCATAATAGTTAATGGCTCTTCTTTGTGGATCACAAACAGCGGTGATTTGAACATCCTCTATTTGAATAATATCTGATAACTGTCGCAGTCCTTGAGTACCCAATCCAATATAGGCCACATTTATTTTGTCACTTGGCGGAATATGTTTTCCTCCGAGCACACTGGATGGTACAATAGTAAACCCCATGGCAGCTGTTCCCGCTCCTTCAATAAATTTTCTTCGACTGATAGCATCATTAAAACTGGTTTCTGAAGATTCTTTAGCGGATTGAGTTTTAAATGAGGATGCATGTTTTTTCATAATAGTAAAGTCTGGTTAGTTTTTAAATCAATGGAGGAAGAAAATATCCTAAACAACTGATTATGGTATCCTTAAAGGTAGAACATTGCTTTAAAAACTCAAGTGCTTTTTCAAAAATAAATGTAATTGGATAGCTTGAGCTCCCTCTTTTTTGCAAACTAAGCATTGACCAGGGCAGCTGTTCTTCAATCATCATGTAAATTTGATTTTTAAAAAAGACATGATCCATAAAGGACCCTTCTGAACCAAAGATTCTTATTTATGAAGAACTTGTGGCTGATACAATTCATAAAAAAAACTGCCTTTCAGCAGTTTTTTTTTATTTCGTTCGTATAGGTTTTGATCAATCATCACAGGTCCCCAGGAAGTCTTCTTCATGATGTTGCAAATGTCCCCATATAGCATTTACACTTACACAAATAGTTTTGCCTTTATGACAGATATACACTTTTTTATTATTCTTGTCACAGAATTTATAGCCGCTATCATCATCATCATCATCACCACCTTGGCTGCTTTCTAGGATAATATCATCTTCTGATTCTTCCTCTGAGCCTTCCTCAGAACTACCTTCGGATTCATCATCAGACCCATCACTGGAACCATCATCCGATCCATCACCTGAGCTACTGTCAGAACCATCATCAGAACCGTCACCTGAGCTACCGTCAGAACCATCATCAGATCCGCTATTTGAAGCATCACTTGACCCTCCTTCTGATCCATCACTGGAACCATCATCAGAACCATCACCTGAGCTACTGTCAGAACCATCATCAGAACCGCTATCTGAAGCATCACTTGACCCTCCATCCGATCCGTCATCTGAACTACCATCAGAGGCATCACCTGAGCTACCGTCAGAACCATCATCAGAACCGCTATCTGAAGCATCACTCGATTCTCCATCCGATCCGTCATCTGAACTACCATCCGATCCGTCATCTGAACTACCATCAGAGGCATCGTTAAAACTTTCACAAGCCTGAACCGCCATTTCTAAAGTCCCCTCCAGTTCCGTTAAATTATTGAGAATCGTTTCATTACCATCTGTATCCAATAAAACAATTGGAAAATAAATGAACATCTCATAATTAGGCGTGAAAGCTCCCGCTGAATTTTCAAAGGTAAATTCTTCTATAAAAGCAATTAATTCTTCATCTGAATTGATTTCTATTGCCACTGGAATCGGATCATCTCCGGAATAAACCTGAAAAGTCATCGGGTACAAAAAATTAGTACACTGGCCCGAATCATCGGTGGTCCCTTTGGATAAGTCACTTTTATTCTGTGTCAAGATTTGATCTGAATCACTTTGGATCGCAGATTTCATGAGCGAAAGCAGTTTTGCATCCACCGTCACTTTATTTTCGGAAGCACCAATTGGCTCTTCAAATTCACTTTGACAGAATGAAAGCAGGAATAATGGCAGAATTAATAGATATTTAAAAATACTCTGTTTGATTGTTGTACTTTTCTTTTTCATAGCAATTTTTTTTAGAATAATGATATAGTCCCTAAGGCATACACTAGTGAAAAACCAGTCTACAGCTATTCTGTCTATAAAATTATCGACCCTTTTAATAGTAATTTAAAACTCATAGCAAGAGTTTATAATATTCTTTTTCAAAAATTAAAACGAATTAAACCTCTATATATTGTAATTTTTCCTTGGTTAATTTCAACGACCTGCATAGCCATAATTACCTGTATTTTGATCCTAACAAAAGGAACAGACACTCGAGTTTAAGGTAAAAATTGTAGGCGACTATTGTCTTTCAAATTCCTATAGGAATCTTTGCCTCACTTTATTCGGTAAATTTTGCTCTACGTTTGGACAAAAAGTTGTAGGGTTCGTCCTACTTCATTTGCCGGCAATTCTATAGTTAGATACCTTCCGGTCTAAATCCATTAATTATGAAAACTTAAATTATGATTATTCGAAAATTCCGCACTTTTTTGGTTTTTGGCTTTAGCTCATCTAATGAAAAACCTTTCATGCAAATTGAAATCGATATTGATCAACATCATACGTTTTCCAAATTCATTTCAGATTACTTTACATAAAAGGAGAGGTGTTATAGTCCTTAAACTGGTTAAGAGCAATTCAACACAACGTTTAACATTAACCAATTTTTAAATCTGACACCATGAAAAAAGCAATCCTACTTTCGTTCTTAATTTTAATCTTTAGTTGTTCTAATGATACTGATGACGACTTTATTACTATTGAAAATAACGCCGTTAATTCAAATCAATACACTGATTCAAAAACATTCACCCTGAGTATTTTCCAATCCGATGGCACGAGTCCTGCTTCCTGCCCCGAAGTTGATGACTTTTCATATTTGATCCAAGATAACTCTCTGATAAGCGGAGCATTAGGAAGATATGGGCAACTGGAAGTTTCCTCAGATAATACGATCATCGTTTACAGCTGTGTGCTAAGCTCAACTGAAAGCAATGACTTTATCATTCAGAGATTTGGAGGCATGTTGACCACTATTAATGCAGAAACCATTAATTTAGAAGGACGCCTGGAAATCAACAGGCAGACACAACAAGTGTACGGTGCCATCACTATAAACACTGTAAAATCCGATGATTCCAAAACCTATAATGTCTTTGGAGACATTACGGAATCTGGTTCATGTGAAATTGAAAGCTATCCTCAGCGAAAGTCATAAAAATTCGCTCTCAGTAAAAAACCGAATTACATTTTAATTCGGTTTTTCTATGCTTTAAAATGAATCATTCATAAAGGTGTTTTCATTCCTTTTCGGAATGAAGATTTCAGCCCGCGAATCCATTTTTCAAAAATTCGAAACCAACCATCTAAATAAACCTCAATTGGTTGCATCTTTTAGATCTTTAAATGGAAAATTTTTTTCCTGCTGCCCTTTTCCAGTGTTACTACATAGGTCTTTAAAACTTCAGCACCAGATTTAAATGATAGTTTATACTTGTTTTGAACAATGTCCCATCCTTTAAACTTCTTTGCAACAGTTTTATATACATGCACCGGAAGCATAATATTTTTTAAATGCTTCTTTACATTGATGATTCGGCCTTCATAATTGTAGATGACTTCAGCCTGACCTTTGGTAGTAATAAAGACTGCGGTATAATCGTCTTCTTTTGTACCAAAATCAGGGGCTTTTGTAATATCCCATTCTGAAATAATTCCTGAAAGGAACTTAGATTCTTTCTGAGTTGATTTATTATGAACTGCTATTAGGTATTCTTTATTCCAGTTTAATAAACTGTCGCTTTTTATTATTCCAGCGATTGAGTCTCCATCGAATAGAACTGATGTATTTTTTGCAAAGGAACCTGAGGTTATAAAGAAAAGTATTCCCAGAAGTGTTATCGTTACATGCAGCATCTTATTCATTTAAACATCTTTATCTCAAATTTACCACAATTGTTGTCTTTATCGATTGTTATTTTGTCTAATATTTTGTTAATTTTATTAAACATTTTATAATGCCCACTTAGCGACCCGCATAGTAAAATTTGTCCTAATTCATTCAAATAGTGCTTTTTGAGACATTCAAATTTTTGGTCTCAATTACCTTTAATCCTAGGATAATTTAAAACTATTGCAACATGAAAACACATCTTATTTTAATAACAATGCTATTATTTTTAACAAGTTTAAACGTAACAAATGCACAAAAGAAGAAAGGTCGGACCTATAAAACTTGGGTTGAAATAAGTCAAACCAATTTAAAATACAAAGGACAATTGATACAGCTAAAAGATAGTTCAATTGTAATTCAGTTTTGGCAAGAAACAAAAACCATGGAAATTCCAGTGAAGGAAATTCATAAACTAAAATTTCGAAAGAAGGGAGCGATTGGCATGGGAGCTGGAATCGGAGCAGGAGTGGGTATACTTACAGGAGCTATCGCTGGAATTGCTGACGGCGACGACCCTCCCGCAGAAACCTGGTTCCAATTTTCTTCCACAGCCGAAGAAAAGGCAACCGGTGGAGCGATTACACTCGGTATTCTGGGCGCTGCCACAGGTTCAGTAATCGGTTCTATTAAAAAGAAATTTACCCTAAATGCAACGCAAGAAAACTATAACAGATTCAAGCCTGATTTAAACAAATATCTGGCCAATTGACCTTATGATTGTGAAGATTGAAAATTCCAATCAAATCATCATAAAATATCGGCTCAAGCCCTGCAGTAGCGCATGAAAAAGCAGCTTGATTCGTTCATTCCAAGGCAAGCAACTCAGCACAAGGTGTTCTGTTTACCAAGAACCACAACAGTATATTCAGGCTGGGCCAATTGTCCGAACATCATAAACTTATTCAGTTTGTCTTCCTTTTGTAAGCGAGAAGTAAGCATGGCATCCTGACCATTGATACAAATCGAACTCATTAAAAAAATATAAGAACTCTTTTTTTTTATATCAAAAACATTAGGGAGTCACAATATTAAACCATTGAAACTCACTAAAGTCTGTCAAACATTTATTCAGTTCATAATAGTCAAGCTTACTTCCTTCAAACTTAATTACGCCATTGCTCATAGCTGTTTTTGCATCTAAACTTCCCGATATGATTCTATTCATATCAGATTTATTCACGGTTATGGTGGCATCAGCATCAGGATCCTGATAATCTGACCAGTAATTCAATACCGAGTTTTCAAGAAAAATGGTGTATTCTTGATCGATATCCGGGAAAACATAATTCACGGTAATTTTTTTTCCTTTAGCCTTTTCCGCATCCAGCTGGATGCCCATATATCCAAACAATAAGTCTAAAGACATATTGCTAATCATATCTACCGAAGATGTTCCGCCAGTTACATTTTTTTCGATTCCGAGGCGTAATTCCTTGGCCCCCGTCAAGTAAAAATTTCTCCAGGGACCGCTTTCAGCCTGGTATCCCATTTGCTCCAAAATATCCGCTTGTAAAAGTCGGGCCTTCTTATTTTTAGGGCTAGAAAACACAAGGTGATTGAGCAACTCTGCTGCCCAACGGTAATCACCGTCATCAAAGGCCTGTTGAGCTAAAAGAACAACCTTGTTTTCTCCGCCTATGGCTTCAACATATTTTTTCCCAACTGCTTCAGGAGACAGCGGATCCAAATGCGCAGGATTGCCGTCAAAATAACCGAGGTAATAATTATAGACAGCACGAACATTATGACTTTTACTGCCATAATAACCATGGCTTCCCCAATTGTTAATCAATGCTTCTGGAAATTCGACCAAATCATTTATTTCATTGATGGTATATCCCAAATTCGCATAGTGCAACGTTTGGTCATGCATAAACTTATAAACATCCCTTTGACGTTCAATATGATCATTCAATTCCGCTTGTCCCCATACCGGCCAATGGTGCATGCCGATGGAAACTTCCCCTTTTGTACCCCATTTTTTCAAAACTTCGTTTAAATAAATGGGCCATAAGGAGGCATCCCTGGTTTTTGCTCCTCTCAACGTATATAAATTATGCATGGTATGAACAGCATCTTCTGCCGTTGATATTAATTTATACTCATCGATATACCACATCATTTCTGAAGGTGCTTCAGATCCGGGCGCCATTATGAACTCATAAGTCAATCCGTCAATAACGTGTACTTCGCCTGACTTTAATATCTCATTTGTAGGTGGAATCAAGGTTACGGTTCCTGTAGATGTGGTAATCCCTAATCCCGCTCCTACCTGTCCTTTCGCTTCTGGTTTCAAGGAATTTCCATACATATAATAAGACCTTCTTGTCATCGCATTTCCCGCAAAGACATTTTCTTTTATGGCATTGTCTAAAAACCCTGATGGTGCATATATTTTAACTTTTCCCGAGTCAATATCATCTTGATGTACAATTCCTCTTACCCCGGCAAAATGATCGATGTGGGAATGGCTGTATACAATGGCAATCACTGGTCTGTCTCCACGATGTTTCCTGTAGAGCTCTAATGCTTTTGCAGCAGTTTCAGCGCTTATCAATGGATCGTAAACAGTCACCCCTTTCTTTCCTTCTACAAAGGTAACATTTGACAAATCCTGACCTCTCACCTGATACACTCCAGGAACTACTTCAAAAAGCCCATTGATCATTAACAATTGACTCTGCCTCCATAAACTAGGATTTACTGTCTCAGGCGATTCGGACCCCTGCATAATAAAGTCTGTATACCCTTTTAAATCCCAGACCAGCGTTCCATCTTTTAGCACCACCTTTCCATTTTCAGGCAAAACTTCAATCAATCCTCTGGTAGCACTTTTAAAACTTATCGAATCCTTAAATGGATATTTTTTGTATAGTTTTCTGTTTTTCTTTGAGGTATGACTACTGGCATCCTTTTTCCCAGTAGTAAACTCATAATTTTCAGGTTGTTTTTGTGTACACGCTACCAGAAAGATAAGAATAGCAGCACTAATGAATTTTGTCATGGGGAGGAAATATTATATGATTATCTAAAAATACGATTTTCTTGCATGATGTAAAAAAATCATCCAGGATATAGACCATTAGCCTTTTAAAGAAATAATGTTAAACTATTGCCCTAGTCGGGCTCAATGTCATTTTACTTTTTGAACACCAGGCATCTGCCAAGTTCTGTTAATCACTGATTCGTCGGGCCAATACATCCTAAACGTAAGTTCAAAGTCTTGACCTGCGACTGTAGAAGGAAGCCAATTCGCTTCTCGACCTTCAGGCGCTTCAGACTGAATATAAATATCCAAAGACCCATCCTCATTATAAATCATATCTTTCATACTACCCAGTTCATATCGTTCAATTGAGTTATCAACCAAAAACCCGTTTTTGTCATACATTGTTACAGACCAAAATCCTTTAACGGGAGGAAGCTTGTCGGCATCAAAATGTAATATGTATTTGTTAGTACCATTGAATTTTTCCCCATTTACATCAACGGCAGCGTTCGGGTAAATAGCATCTTCAGGAGTATTGGCACCAAATCCAATTTTGGTGACATAGGCTCTTAACGCATAATCAGTTCCGTAGTTTCCTAAACCACTCGTATTTACCGTCCAACCGTTTTGCATGACGCCCGGTTTGGGCCTGGCAGTAGTTTCAGCAAATTGTTTCTGAATGAAATCAGGAATTTCTCTAATTTCAGATTGTTGGTCTTCGCTAAATTGATCCATATCAAAAGTCCCCCCGGGAACGATCCCCAAGGTCTTTAGTTTTCTCATGAATGGCTCATCAGCTTTTGTGGGTGGGTTCGTTACCATCAACGCCATCATTTCATTAAAATAAGTCGTAATATCCATACCGTCCACAACGTCCATTGGAATCCCGTTTTTACCTGAATCTACTTTCCCTTTAGGTGCTTTATAATTTGGGACGTTCATATCTTTTAATGGGCGACAAATCAATCCACTTTGAAAGTTGGCAACTTCTTTTTTACCGTCTTCATTATTCTTTACAGCTACCCTGCCCAAAACCCAATTTAAACTTGTATTTGACCGAATAACTGTCAAGTGATCCGGAATATCCTGATCATATGCTGGTCCCACAAAGGCAATATGCATTTCATCCTGACCAGTAGTTCTTGATCCGACAGAGGCCACAACATCACCAAAAGCATTGAGGATAGGGATTAAATAATATCGTTTGGTTGCAGGAATATAAAGGTATAATGGTCCTTTTGACAAATCTGCATAAACAAGGCTATAATATGTATCGGTATTTGGTCTAACAACAGCAGTGAATCCAGCTTTTGGAAACTCATGCATCCCTCCCCATTGATTTAAAGGTGCTCTTCCAGTTCCATTATTCGCTTCTACATTAGTACAAACCTCTTGGGTATAATACATCGTAAGTATTGGATATCCATACAGGTATGCTTCTTTCAGTAATGAAATATCAGTCATATTTGAATCTTTAGAATGAAGTTCAGGCTCTTTTTGTGATTCTTGTTTTTCTTTGCAGGCAAAAACAAATCCAACAATTATTAAAACCATTATTTTAAAAAAAACATTCTTCATCATTTGGAGTTTTACATTTGAAAAATAAGTTGTGCAAAAGAAAATTTAAACTCTTCCATTGAAAATCGGAAGCTAAACGAAATTGAATGAAATGTTTAAGATACTAAAAAAACGAACGAAGTGAAAAGTACTTTTTGAGATTACAATGCAGGTCATTTAGATAAATTATTTCCTCCACACCTTATTTGGCCTCCATAGCAAAGTCATTCTTCCCATACTATTAAGCACTTAATAAATCTCATAAATAAATATGTAAATGTCCATTGAGCTGCACCTTAAAATTAATTATCTTAGAACAAATATCCTGATCTAAAACAGGATTCGAAAAAAACCAAGCATGAAAAAAGGAAATATATCTGTTTTTGGCGCGGCGGCATTAGGAGTGGGCTCTATGGTGGGTGCTGGAATCTTTGCCTTATTGGGGCAGGCTGGTGCCATCGCTGGTACAGCCACTTATTTATCTTTCTTTCTGGGTGGGGTTGTCGCCTTGTCCTCAGGCTATTCATACTCTAAACTAGGAGCTACCTTTCCTTCATCAGGAGGCGTTATTGAATATTTACAACAAGGTCTGGGAAGAAATGCCTATTCAGGTACTTTTTCTGTTTTGTTTTTATTAGCAAGTGTGATTTCCATGGCCATGGTATCTAAGACCTTTGGGAGTTATGCAGGAAACCTGATTATAGATCCTTGCCCTCAATGGCTTCAAAATACACTAACCAGTGCTGTTCTTGTAGTGTTTGTTGGATTAAATTTTATTGGAAGTAAGGCTGTAAGTAATGCTGAAACCTATATAGTCATTGCTAAACTATCCATTTTGTTTCTTTTTATGATTGCAAGTATGCAGTTTATTGAATGGCAAAATTTTGCTCCATCATCCTATCCTGCTTCCAATAGCATTTTAGGAAGTTTAGCCATCACTTATTTTGCCTATACGGGTTTTGCAGTAATAACAAATACGGCTGCCGACATGTCCAAACCGAAAGAGCAACTTCCAAAAGCTATATTTTTAGCTATAGGATTTACCATTTTACTCTATGTTGGTTTGTCCTTCGTAGTTTTCGGCTCTCTTTCTGTGGCGGATATCATTAAATACAAAGAAACGGCACTTGCACAAGCGGCGATGCCTGTCTTTGGTGTCTTGGGATTCACGATCATTTCCGTTGCAGCCTTATTGTCAACCTCATCCTCACTTAATGCCAACCTTTTTTCCACCCTCAAAATGAGCGAAAAGGAAGCCCAGGAAGGTGAATTATCAAAATTGTTTATCAAATTACTCTGGAAGCAAGGAACTGTCGGCCTGTTAATTATTGGGTTTATGGTGCTAATAATGGCAAATTATATGAACTTAGAGTCAATCGCTGCTTTAGGTTCAATCGTTACACTCATTGTTACTTTTGTTGTACATGTTGGGCATTACAGAATCAAAAAGAAAACTGGTGTTTCTACTTCTTTACTGCTTAGTGCTATTATTTTAAATGCTGGAACCATCCTTTTATTTCTCAATTACTTAATTGATCAAAAATCCTATTTTATCCTGTTAGCACTTGGCTCCATTTTAATCGGCTGTTTTCTATTTGAGCGCTTTTATCTCAATAAACAAAGGAAAATCCAGGATCAATCCAGTTAAGCCTATAGAAGGATTTGACAGTTCAAATGAATCTTCAATCATATCGCAAAATAAATTTCTAATTCGGTAATAGTCTCTCTTAATGTTATAACAGCATCTGCTGATGATTGAGTACTTGCTCATCGGCTTGAACATGAATTGATCCATTTCGATAAAAAACCTCAACTGTTCCAAAATGGGGTGGAGAAAAAGAGAAAATGCTATTTCAAAAAACTACAGTCATTACAATTTTTGTTTAATTTTTTTTTATTCACATTAGACATTTTGTTGATTTCATGCTATTTTGTCTAATTTTTTCATATATTTGTTATACAAAAATTAATTTACGGAAAAGGTTCCAACTTCAAGCGAACGGTAAAAAAGCAAGAACCTTTTCATTATTAACAACCTTTAAAACTAAAATTATGAAAACAAAATTATTATTTTTCGTACCACTTTTTCTCTTATTTACATTTACCTCCTGCAACGAGGATGACACTATTCTGGAATC
>NZ_JBPCUJ010000095.1:0-3906 GCF_051011215.1 Lutimonas sp. | reverse complement strand
GGAGCTCTATTCATACTTTGCTGACCGTGAGTTCTTTCAGAACCTGCAAAACCATGACGCTTTACAACACCCTGAAACCCTTTACCTTTAGATGTTCCAGAAACATCTACAAATTCACCTTCTTCAAAATGATCAACTAATACCTGATCACCTAATTTTAAGTCTTGCTCAAATCCTTGAAATTCAACGACACGTCTTTTAGCAGTAGTTCCAGCCTTTTTAAAATGGCCGTTAAGCGCCTTATTAGACTGCTTTTCTGCTTTGTCATCGAAACCAAGTTGCAAGGCTTCATACCCGTCAACCTCTTTGGTTCTGACTTGGGTAACCACACAAGGACCTGCTTGAATAACGGTACATGGAATATTCTTTCCATTCTCGTCATAAATACTGGTCATTCCTATTTTTTTTCCTATTAACCCAGACATTCTACTTTAATTTAATTATTATTCTTCCTATTTAAAAAAACAGGGCCAAAATATGTTCAGCCCTGAATATATTTTTTCCGTTTTTCCCTCGTCAATCGCTCAGGACAAGTAACCGAGAACATCATTCTCAGCCTTTGATATCAATTTCTAACTACTTAGACTTTGATCTCTACTTCAACACCACTTGGTAACTCTAACTTCATTAGAGCATCAATTGTTTTCGATGAAGAACTATAGATATCTAAAATTCTTTTAAACGCACTCAATTGAAATTGCTCTCTTGACTTTTTGTTTACGTGTGGTGAACGCAATACTGTAAAGATTTTCTTATGAGTTGGCAATGGGATTGGCCCATTTACAACAGCACCGGTATTCTTTACTGTTTTTACAATCTTCTCAGCAGATTTATCTACTAAGTTGTGATCGTAAGACTTTAATTTTATTCTAATTTTCTGACTCATTTTATCTCTTTTTAGTAGATTAACCTTGTGCTTTTTTGATCACTTCTTCAGATACACTTGCCGGTGTTTTCTCGTAATGAGAAAATTCCATCGTAGAAGTAGCTCTACCTGATGACAATGTTCTTAGTGTTGTAACATATCCAAACATTTCAGATAAAGGAACATTCGCTTTAACAACTTTTGCTCCAGCTCTGTCATCCATCGCATTAACCTGACCTCTTCTTCTATTTAAATCACCAACAATATCACCCATGTTTTCTTCTGGAGTAACAACCTCCAACTTCATGATAGGCTCAAGGATAACAGCACCAGCAGCATTTGCAGCAGATTTATATCCCATTTTAGCAGCCAATTCGAAAGAAAGCGCATCCGAATCCACCGGGTGGAACGAACCATCTTTCAAAGTAATCTTCATGGTATCCATTTCATAACCAGCCAAAGGACCGTTCTTCATAGCCATCTTGAATCCTTTTTCAACAGCAGGAACAAATTCCTTAGGAATATTACCCCCTTTAATTGTGTTGACGAATTGTAAGCCAGTTCCTTCAAAATCCTCATCTGCAGGTCCCATTTCAAATACAATATCCGCAAACTTACCACGACCACCAGATTGCTTTTTGTAAACTTCTCTCTGATCAGCAGTACGAGTTATTGCCTCTTTGTATTCAACTTGTGGTTCACCTTCGTTCACCTCAACTTTAAATTCACGCTTCAAACGATCAATCAAAATCTCAAGGTGAAGTTCACCCATACCAGAAATAATTGTTTGACCTGATGCTTCATCAGTTCTCACCTGGAATGTAGGATCTTCTTCAGCCAATTTACCAAGTCCGATACCTAACTTATCCACATCGGCTTTGGTCTTTGGCTCAACAGCCACACCAATTACCGGATCTGGAAAATCCATTGATTCTAAAACAATAGGAGCATCTAAAGAAGACATCGTATCACCGGTTTTAATATCTTTAAAACCTACTGCTGCACCAATATCACCAGCTTCGATATAATCTACCGAATTCTGCTTGTTAGAGTGCATTTGATAAATACGAGAAATTCTTTCTTTTTTACCAGACCTGTTATTTAAAATATAAGATCCTGCATCCAACCTTCCAGAATAGGTTCTAAAAAATGCCAACCTACCTACAAAAGGGTCAGTAGCAATTTTAAACGCCAACGCTGAAAAAGGTTCTTTTACTGAAGGTTTTCTTGCAACTTCTTCTTCTGTATCAGGATTCATCCCAACAATTGCTTCTTTGTCTATTGGAGAAGGTAAATACCTACATACTCCGTCTAACAAAAACTGAACACCTTTATTCTTAAATGCTGATCCACAAATCATAGGAATGATCGCCATATCCATCACTGCGGCTCTCAATGCATTGTGCACTTCTTCTTCAGTAATAGAATCTTCATCTTCCATAAATTTCTCTAAAAGGTTTTCATCATAAGATGCCACCTCTTCAATCAGCAAAGCTCTGTATTGAGCTGCTTCTTCTTTTAATTCTTCAGGAATGTCGATGATGTCAAAAGTTGAACCAAATGATTCATCCTTCCAAACAATCGCTCTGTTTTTTACTAAATCTACAATTCCTTTAAAATCACTTTCCTCACCAATTGGAAGAACGATAGGCACAGCATTTGAACCTAACATTTCTTTCACCTGAGTACAAACCTTTAAAAAGTCTGACCCCTGTCTATCCATTTTGTTGACGAAACCAATTCTTGGCACCTTATAATTGTCTGCCAATCTCCAGTTAGTTTCTGATTGAGGCTCAACACCATCAACAGCACTAAAAAGAAAAACCAATCCATCAAGTACTCTTAACGAACGGTTTACCTCAACTGTAAAATCAACGTGACCAGGAGTGTCAATAATATTAAAATGGTAGCCTTTTGCATCTGAAGTCGGAACACCGTTTTCAGTTGGGAACTGCCATGTACAAGTAGTTGCAGCAGAAGTAATGGTAATACCTCTTTCCTGCTCCTGCTCCATCCAGTCCATTGTTGCAGCACCATCATGAACTTCACCAATCTTATGTGAAACTCCCGTATAGTAAAGTATTCTTTCAGTAGTAGTGGTTTTACCGGCATCAATATGCGCAGCAATCCCAATATTTCTAGTTAATTTTAAATCTCTTGCCATTCTCCTATGAATTAAAATCTAAAGTGAGAGAATGCCTTATTCGCATCCGCCATTTTGTGAACATCTACTCTTTTCTTAACGGCTGCTCCTTCTTCTTTCACAGCTGCTAAAATCTCTCCTGCAAGTCTTTGAGACATACTTTTCTCATTTCTTTTTCTTGCATAAAGAATCATCCATTTAATTGCCATAGAAATCTTTCTATCAGCTCTAATAGGCATAGGGATTTGAAAAGTAGCTCCACCAACTCTACGGCTTCTTACTTCAACGTGAGGCATCACATTAGATAATCCTTCTTTCCACATTTCCAAAGCAGATTTTTCTTCATCTTGCTTTTTCTCTTCTACGATATCTAAAGCGTCATAAAACACCTTAAATGCAACAGATTTTTTACCATCCAACATCAAGTTGTTTACAAACCTTGTAACCAACTGATCATTAAACTTCGGATCCGGTAAAAGGATCCTTTTCTTTGAAAGTCTTTTTCTCATTGTTCCTTACTTAAAAAATTATTTCTTTGGACGTTTAGTTCCGTATTTGGAACGACGCTGAGTTCGTCCCTCTACTCCTGCTGTGTCCAAAGCACCACGAACAATGTGATATTTTACACCAGGTAAATCCTTTACTCTTCCTCCTCTAACCAATACTATCGAGTGTTCTTGTAAATTATGTCCTTCTCCTGGGATGTATGCATTCACTTCATTACCATTGGTCAACCTTACCCTAGCAACTTTTCTCATTGCTGAATTAGGTTTTTTTGGTGTAGTAGTGTAAACACGCGTACAAACTCCACGACGTTGAGGACAAGAATTCAAAGCAGCCGATTTATTCTTCTTGGTTGTTTTGGTCCTTCCTTTTCGTACTAATTGTTGAATAGTTG